>JBJONS010000709.1:0-7729 GCA_046051725.1 Pseudomonadota bacterium
GCGAGCTGGTCGACCATCGGCAGCAGGCGGCGCAGGCGTCGGGAGTCGCCGAGCTTAGCCTGGGCAAAGGCGTTGGAGACGGGTGGCAGGTCGGTCATGGTCACGGGGCCTCCGGCACGGCCCAGATCACTCACCGGCCAGGTCGCGGCAAGTCTGGCGTATCCAGTTGATTGTCAATGGAAAATATGTGTAGGATCTTCAGGCGCCAAGGGGGGCCCGCGCGCTGGCTTCGCGCGGCGAGGCGCCGCGCGCCAGCGCGCAACGGCCCCCCTTTGGAAACCCCCCGGGGCGGCGCGTTTTGGGGCCGCTGCAGGCGAGGAACGGGTCGCCGCGAAGGCCTCGGCTGCGGCAGGTGGACGGGTGCCGCTGCGAGGGAAGGGATGCGTCTGGTCGGCTGCGTGTGGGCGTGCGTCGGCGGGGGCGCGGGGCCAGCCCCCGTCAGGCGCCCCCGTCGGCCCCGCCCCCAGCCCGCGTCCACGAGCGGTAGGCCGCGAGCAGGTCGTCGGGGATGGCGTCAGTGACGTCCACCTCGCCGGTTGCGTGGACCATGGTGCGGGTCAGCTGGACCTGCGCGGCCCAGGCCCGGCACGGCGGGCAGGTCGACAGGTGCACCCAGAAGCGGGCGCGGTCGCTGACGCCCAGCCGGCCGTCCTCGGCGTCGCTGACCATGCCCGCGATCTGCCGGCAGGTGAAGATCAGGCTCATCGCGCCCACTCCTCAAGCTGGGCCCGCAGGCGCAGCCGGCCGCGGTGCAGCAGCACGCGCAGGTTGCCGTCGCTCACGCCGAGCAGCGCGCAGATCGCGGCTGGCTCTTCGCCCTCGACGTCGCGCAAGGTCACCGCCGCGCGCTGGGCGGCGGGCAGGGCCTCGAGGAAGCCCCGCAGCGCGGTGATCGCGCCGCGCTCGGCCAGCAGCTCGTCGGCCCGCCGGGTCCAGGGGGCGGGCGCCACCAGCCAGTGGCCGTCGGCCCGGAAGGAATCGGCGAGGCTGTCGGGGCCGGCGAGCTCGGGCTCGACCGCCGAGAGCGGCGTCCACCGCTGGTCACGGGTCGCCCGGGTCCGCGCCTTGTTGGCCACGATCGAGAAGACCCAGGTCGAGAGCTTGGACCGCCCCTCAAAGGCGGCCTGGCCGCGGATCACCGCCTCCCACGTGTCTTGCACGATCTCGGCGACCGCCTCGGGGTCGCGCAGGTAGCGCGCCGCGACCACCCCCATCGGCCGGTGCAGCCGCCGGTGCAGGGCGGCGAAGGCCGCGGCGTCGCCGGCCTGGGCCCGCGCGAGCGTCTCGCGCTCCTCGGGCGGGCCCCCCAGCGATGCGAGCATGGCGAACAGCACGGCGGCGGGATCCTCGCGGGCCGGGTCGATAGCCCGCGGCCCCGCCGCCCACCACTGGGCGCGGCCGATGGGCCGACCATGGCGCGCCTGACGTCCTCTTCGCGCGCCTCCGCGTTGAGTAAGTGTTCACTCACACACCCGCTTGCCGCTGCGGGGCGGCGCGGTAAAGCCGGCGGCGCGAAGGGGAGTGAGCGCTCACTTACCCCCGCCCGCCGCTGGAGGATCCGGATGCGCCCCCGCCTGCAGACCGACGAGCAGATCTTGGCCGTGGCGCGGTCCTGCATCCTCGCGCACGGGCCGGCGGTCTCGACCGCCCACATCGCCAACGAGCTCGGCCTCAGCCAGGCCACGCTGTTCAAGCGCTTCGGCACCAAAGAAGAGCTGCTGGTGCGGGCCCTGCTGCCGAGCGGCGACGACGCGCTGGTGCGCTTGCTCGACGCCGGCCCGAGCGACGAGCCGCTGCCCGAGCAGCTCGAGGTCGTCGGCGCGGCCCTCCTCAGCCTCTTGGACACCGTGCTGCCCTGCGTGATGATGCTGCGGGCCAGCAACGAGGGCGCGGCCCACGCGGCCCTGCGCGACCCGAGCCGCGGGCCCCTCCGCCTGACCCGGGCGCTCGAAGCGTGGTTCCAGCGCGCCGCCGACCGCGGCCTCGCCCGCGCGACCCGGCCGGGCGTGGCCGCGGCCGCCTTCGCCGGCGCGGTCCGCAACCGGGTCTTCACGACCCACCTGATGGGCACGCCCCGCGACCCCCACGAGGACGCGGCGTTCATCGCCGGTCTCTCCCGCCTCCTCTTCTTCGGCATCAGCCCCGCCCCGGAGCCCCGATGATCCGCCACCGCCACCTCTGGCACCTCCGGGCCGCCGCCCTGGCCGCCGCGCTGGGGCTGCTCGCCCGCAGCGGCCCCGCCTCCGCCGGCGCGCGCGACGACCTCGAGTCCCTGCTCAGCGCCACCCCGGCGTGGAGCCAGGGCGCCGCCGGACCGCCCCCCGACGGCCGCTGGTGGGAGGGCCTCGGCGACCCCACGCTCACCGCGGCCATTGATCGGGCGCTCACCGAGAACAATGACCTGCTCGCCTCCTTCGCGCGGGTCGATCAGGCGCGGGCCCGCCAGCGCACCGCGCTGAGCGCCGTGCTCCCCCAGCTCAGCTTCGACGCCCAGGCCTCCGCCGCCCCCCGCGAGTCGCTGGGCTTCCAGTTCGGCCTCAACCAGCAGGCCAACGCGGCGGCCCAGGCGGCCCGCGAGCTGGTCGTCGACACCGACGGCGACGGCGTGCCCGACGCGCCCGACCCGGCGGCGGTGGCGGCGGCCGAAGCGGCGGCCAAAGAGGCGGAAGAAGAGGCCAGCACGCTGTTCTGGACCGGATCGGCCCGCTTCAACGCGACCTGGAACCTCGATCTGTGGGGCCGCAGCATCCAGAGCGTCCAGGCCAGCCGCATGGACAAGGCCGCCGCCGCCGGCGACCGCGACGCCGCGGCGATCGCGCTGGTGACCGCCGTCGCCGCCGCGTGGAGCGATCTCGTCACCGCCGAGGCCCGCCGGGTCCTGCTCGCCCGCCAGGTCGAGATCAACCGCCAGATGCTCGAGCTGGTGCAGCTGCGCTTCACCTCGGCCCAGAGCAGCGGCCTCGACGTCCTGCAGCAGCAGCAGCAGCTCGCCAGCGCCGAGGCCCTGGTCCCCGCCGTCGAGCAGGGCGTCGAGCGCGCCATCGTGCGCCTCGCGACCCTGCTCGGCCAAGACCCGGTCAGCCTGCGCACCAGCCTGCGGCCCGCCGCAGCCCTGCCGACCCTGCCCGCCCAGCCCGCGCTCGGCGCGCCCAAAGACCTGCTGCGCAACCGCCCCGACCTCGCGTCGGCCCTGGCCCAGGCCGAGGCCGCCGAGCACCGGGCCAAGAGCGCCACCCGGGCCCTGCTGCCCACGGTCGGCCTCAACGCGAACGCCGGCTGGCAGGGCAACGACATCAGCGAAGAGTGGCAGAGCCAAGAGGTCTGGGGTTTTGGCGGCAGCGTCAGCGTGCCGCTGTTCACCGGCCTGCGCACGCTCGGCGGCCTGCAAGACGCCAAGGCCGGCGAGGTCGCCGCCAGCTTCACGCTGCGCCAGCGCGCGCTCTCGGCGGTCGCCGAGGTCGAGGACGCCCTGCTCGCCGAGCAGCAGTCCGCCGCCGAGCTCGCCGCCCTCGGCCGGCTCACCGAGGCCGCCCGCCTCGCCTTCGAGGACAGCCGCGACCGCTACGGCCGGGGGCTCGTGACCTACACGACCGTGCTCCAGGCCCTGACCATCTACCAGAGCGCTGAGCTGCAGGCGCTCAACGCGCACCGCAACCTGATCGGCGCCCGCATCAACCTCCACGACGCGCTCGGCGGCGCCTGGCCCCAGGCCCTGCGCGCCGCCCCCGAGGACCTCCGATGAGCCCCGCTGCTGGACCCCACGCCCCCGCCTCGGTCACCCCCGAAGAGCTCGCTGAGAACCCCTTCGGCGACGTCGGAATGGACGAGCCGACCCGCGAGCTGCCCAAGCCCCCGCCGCCCCGCCTCGCCCTGCGGGCCCTGCTGCCCGTCGCCATCATCGGCGGCGGCTTCGCGCTGACCGCCGCGCTGTTCGCCAGCAGCGGCGAGGCCGAGCAGGGCGCGCCCGACGTGGTGCGCCTGCCCGTCGAGGTCATCGCGCTCGACGACAGCGACGCCAACGCCGTGGTGATGGGCACTGGCGCGGTGGTGCCGAGCCAGCAGGTCGTGGTGGTGCCCGAGGTGGGCGGCCGCATCGAGTGGGTCAGCGACCAGCTGCTGCCCGGCGGGCGGCTCAGCCAAGGCGACGCCTTCGCCGGCATCGACCGCAGCAACTACGGCGTGGCCTTGGCCGCCGAGACGACCCGGCTGCAGCAGGCCGAGCTCGAGCTCGAGCTCGAGAAGGGCCGCAACGAGGTCGCCAAGCGCGAGTGGGCGCTGCTCGGCGCCCAGGGGGACGCGACCGACCCCCGCCTCGCCCTGCGCCACCCCAACCTCAAGATCGCCGAGCTCAACGTGAAGGCCGCCGAGGTGGCCCGCGACAAGGCCCGCCTCGACCTGCGCCGGACCGCGCTGACCGCGCCCTTCAACGCGCTGGTGGTCAGCGAGGCCGTCGACGTGGGCCAGGTGGTCGGCGCCCAGAGCCAAGTCGCCACGCTCATCGGCACCGACCGCTTCTGGGTGCAGGCGAGCCTGCCGAGCGACCGGATCCGCGCCTTTGACGTGCCCGGCGTGCCCCGCCCCGACGGCAGCCTGCCCGAGGTCGGCGCGGTGGCCGAGGTCATCCAGACCCTGCCCGACGGCCAGACCAGCACCCGCAAGGGCCAGGTCATCAGCCGCAGCGGCCAGCTCGACAGCCAGACCCGCAACGCCACGGTCATGATCGCGGTCGACAAGCCGCTCGACCCGGGGCCCGGCGAGCAGCCGCTGTACGCCGGCGCCTTCGTCGACGTGCGGATCAGCGGGCGGCCGGTGGCGGGCGCCTACCGCCTGCCCCGCCAGGCCCTGCGCAACGGAGACACCGTCTGGGTCGTCAACGCCGAAGACCAGCTCCAGCGGCGCACGGTCAGCCTCGCCTGGTCGCTGCCCGACGAGGTCATGGTCAACGGCGGCCTGCAGGCCGGCGACCGGGTGGTGGTGAGCGCGCTGAGCGCGCCCATCGAGGGCCAGCCGGTGGTCGTGCAGGCCCCGGCGGCCGAGGAGGGCTGAGATGAGCACGCAGCACCCGCCCATCGACCACGACGCCGCCGAAGAGGCCGCGCTGCCCAAGCGCGCGACCCGCGGCGTCATCTCGTGGATGGCCCGCAACAGCGTGGCCGCCAACCTCGCGATGTTCGTCATCTTCGTCGGGGGCCTGCTCGGCCTCTCGAACATGAAGCAAGAGGTCTTCCCCGAGTTCACGCCCGAGATCGTCAACGTCACCGTGCCCTACCCGGGCGCGAGCCCCGAAGAGGTCGAGCAGGGCATCGTGCTCGCCGTCGAAGAGGCCGTGCGCGGCGTCGATGACGTCAAGCGCATCACCGCGAGCGCCAACGAGGGCGTCGGCACGGTCACCGTCGAGCTCAACAACGGCGCCGACCTCGACCGGGCGCTGAACGACGTGAAGGCCTCGGTCGACCGCGTCACGACCTTCCCTGAGGACGCCGAGCAGCCGATCGTCTCGCTGGCCAGCCGCCGCCGCGACGTGATCAGCGTGGTGGTGGCCGGAGAGCAGGACCTCGCCAGCCTGCACGCGCTGGCCGAGCAGACCCGCATCCGCCTGCTCGACACGCCCGAGATCAGCCAGGTCGAGATCTTCGGCGTGCCCCCCCTCGAGGTCGGCATCGAGCTGCGCCGCGAGACCATCGAGGGGCTGGGCCTCTCGCTCGACAACGTCGCCCAGCAGGTCACCGCCGCCAGCCTCGAGCTGCCCGGCGGCGAGGTCGAGACCGCCGGCGGCGAGCTGCTGGTCCGCACCACCGACCGCAAGCGCACCGCCGAAGAGTTCGCCGACATCGTGCTGCGCGGCACCGCCGGCGGGGCGACCCTGCGCCTCGGCGACGTGGCCAAGATCACCGACGGCTACCAAGACAACGACCTCGCCTACTACTACAACGGCCAGCGCGCGGTGAAGGTCACCGCCTACCGCATCGGCAAAGAGACCCCCTCAGCGGTCAGCGACGCGGCCAAGGCCGTCGCGGCCCAGCTCGACGCCGAGCTGCCCGACACCGTGACCGTCTCGACCTGGAAGGACGACTCCGAGATCCTCGAGGCCCGCATCGCCCTGCTGATGAGCAACGCCTGGCAGGGCCTGCTGGTGGTCTTCATCTGCCTCGCGCTGTTCTTGGACCTGCGCCTCGCGTTCTGGGTCGCCTGGGGCATCCCGACCAGCTTCGCCGGCGTCTTCTTGCTCGGCCCCCTGTTCGGCATCAGCATCAACATGGTCTCGCTGTTCGCGCTGATCATCGTGCTGGGCATCGTCGTCGACGACGCGATCGTCATCGGCGAGAACATCTTCGAGAAGATCGAGCGCGGCGTGCCGCGCCTGCAGGCCTGCATCGAGGGCACCCAAGAGATGGCCGTGCCGGTGGTCTTCTCGGTGCTCACGACCATCGCCGCCTTCTCGCCGCTGCTCATCGTGCCGGGCTTTATCGGCCGCATCTTCGGCGTGGTGCCGCTGGTCGTCATCGCGGTGCTCACCTTCTCGCTGCTCGAGGGCTTCTTCGTGCTGCCCTCGCACTTGCGGCACGCGCCGGGCGCGCCGCGGGGGGCGATCAGCCGCGTGATCGCGTCGTTCTTCGTGGTCGCCGACAAGCCGCGGGCCTGGGTGGCGGTGCGCCTCGAGCGCTTCATCCGGCACACCTACCGGCCGCTGCTGGTGGTGCTGGTGCGCTGGCGCTACGCCACGGTCGCCGGCGCCTTCGCGCTGTTCTTGCTGTCGGTCGGGCTCATCGGCGGGCGGGTGCTCAGCTTCACCTTCTTCCCCAAGCTCGAGGGCAACCAGGTCACCGCCAGCGCCCGCCTGCCCTACGGCGCGCCGCTCGAGGACACCGAGGCTGTGCGCCAGGCACTCGAAGACAGCCTGCAGCAGACCATCCAGGCCACCGCCGACCAGTACACCGCCGGAGACCGGTCCAAGGTGGTCCGCGGCGTGCTCACCCAGGTCGGCCAGGGCTTTGGCGGCTTCGGCGGCATCCCCGGCGAGACCGGCTCGCACATCTTGGCCATCGAGGTCAACCTCGTGACCGCCGAGGAGCGCACCTTCGGCAGCAAGGCCTTCAGCGACGACTGGGCCGGGCGCTCGCCCACCTTCGCCGGCGTCGACGCGCTGACCTTCAACTCCAACACCGGCCCGGGCGGCAACGTCGCGATCGACGTGCAGCTCAGCCACACCGACACCGCGGTGCTCGGCCGGGCCAGCGCCGAGCTCGCCCAGACCCTGCGCGGCTACGACGACCTGCGCGACATCGACAACACCTTCGCCTCGGGCAAGCCCCAGCTCGACTTCACGCTGCTGCCCAACGCCCGCACCCTGGGCCTGACCAGCAGCGACGTCGCCCGGCAGCTGCGGGCCAGCTTCTTTGGCGCCGAGGCCCTGCGCGAGCAGCGCGGGCGCAACGAGATGAAGGTCATGGTGCGGCTGCCCAAAGACCAGCGCAGCAGCGAGCACGACATCGAGAGCCTGCGGGTGCGCACGGCGGGCGGCGGCTTCGCCACCCTGGGCAGCGTCGCCCAGTTCGAGCGGGGCCGGGCGCCGACGAGCATCAAGCGCGAGAGCGGCGTCCGCATCGTCAACGTCAAGGCCGACCTCAAAAAGAGCGTCAAGTCGAACCAGGCGGTGGTGGCCGCGGTGACCCAAGAGGTCATCCCCGCCTTGCGGGCCAAGTACCCGGGCCTCGACGCCGAGCTGGTC
>JBJONS010000710.1:0-3867 GCA_046051725.1 Pseudomonadota bacterium
GTGGGTCTGCAATTTCCGCGGGGCAGGGGTCCGCCGCGCGGAATTGCAGACCCTCTCGGCGGGCGATCCACCCGCGCGGCGGGCGGCCCCACGAGGCGCGCGCCGCGGCGCGGGCTGTGTCAGGGAATGGTCAGGACCCAGTCGTCCGGTCCCCGCGCGCGCCGGCGTCGGCGGTGCCCGGGCGGCTGGGTCCGCGGCGCAGACGCCCGGAGCGGCCCCCGATCCCCGGGGATCACCGGGGGGTCATCGGCGCGCCACCGGGGCGGCCGCGCCCGGTGCGACACAGCCCCGCGGCCGGGCGCGGCCGCCGGAGGTCCCCTGTCCCCCCTGGCCCACCTCCTGCTCGCGCTGGGCGCCGCCGCGCTCGCCCCGCGGCTGCCCCGGGGCGGGCGGTGGCCGCTGCTCGCGCTGCTGGCCTTGGGCTTCGCGGCGCTCGGGGCGCTCCCGGGCCCCCTCGGTCCAGCGCTGGGCGGGACCGAGGGGGTCGGTGAGGCGCTCACCGTCGGCGTGCTGTTGGCCATCGCCGCGCGGGCGTGGCGTGAGCTGCGCTGGATCAGCGGCGCTGCGCTGCTCATCGCCGCCGAGGAGCTCGACTGGCTTCAGCCGCTCTTCGGCTACCCGACGCCCCCGGTCCTGGCCGCGCTCGGCTCGCGCACCACCGCCGCCAACGCCCACAACCTGCCGGTGCTCGGCGGGCTCTGGCGGGTCGTGCCGCTGCTGGGGCTGCTGCTGGCGTGCGGGCTGCGGCACCCGGCCCTGCCCCGCCTGTCGCGCTGGACGGGAGCGGCGTCGCTGGCGCTGTTTGGCGCGCTCATCGCCGGCGGCGGCAAGGCCCGCGCCCTCGACGAGGCGGTCGAGCTGGGGCTGGTGCTCGCGGTCTGGCTCGGCTGGGAGCGCCGCGTGGCTCTCCGGGGCGAGGCCGCGCCGGCGCCACCTCCGGCCCCGCCTGCGGCCTGTGGCCATGCGCCGGAGTAGAGCGCCGCGCCATGGCTGATCTCCACCGCGCGCTTCACCTGCTGTTCGCTGATGCGGGCGACCCGCTGCCGGCCCTCGACGCCGCGCTGGCCGGCCTGCCCGCCGAAGAGCGGGCGAGGCTGCAGGCGGGCGCGGGCCGGTCGGCCCGGCGCTGGCTCGGGTGCAGCCTGAGCGCCGTGGTCGTCGATCTGCGCGCGCGCCTCGACGTGGACCTGCTCGGGCTCGCCGAGGGCCTGGTGCGCGGGGGTGGCGCGCTGGTCGTCATCCTCGCCGTCGTGCCCACGCCCGACCCCAGCCTCGAGGTGCCCCCCTTCGGCCTGGCGCGCACCGGCCTGCACCGCCGCGTCGTCGCCGCCCTCGCCCCAGTGTCGACGCCCTTGCCGCCGGCGCTCTCGGTGGCCCCGCGCCCGGGCGGCGGCAGCGACGAGCAGCCGGCGGCGGTCGAGGCCCTGGCCGCGGCGGCCCTGCGGCCGGGCGCCCGGGCGGTGCTGGTGGCCGACCGGGGGCGCGGCAAGTCGGCGGCCTTGGGCCTCGCGGTGGCGGCGGCGCGGGCGGCCCGCCCCGGGCTGCGGGTGGGGCTGACCGGGCCCGGCCCCGAGGCGGTGGCCGAGGTGCTGCGCTTTGGGGGCCCGGGGCTCCGCTTTCTCCCTCCGGCTGAGCAGATGGACGCGCCGCACGTTGATCTGCTCGTCGTGGATGAGGCGGCCCAGCTCGGGCTGCCGCTGCTGTCGGCGCTGGCGGCGGCCCACCCCGGGGCGGCCCAGCTCTGGGCGAGCACGGCGCATGGCTACGAGGGCAGCGGGCAGGGCTTCTTGCGGCGTTTTGTGCCGGCGCTCGAGGCCGCAGGGGTCGAGGGGCCCCCGGTGCTGCGGCTGCGGCTGCGCGCGCCGGTGCGCTGGGCGGCGGGTTGCCCGACCGAGGCCGCGGTGCGGGCCGCCCTCTGTCTGGACGCCGCGCCCTGCGCCGATGGGGTGGCCGCCGCGCCGGGCGCGCCGCGCCTGCGGGTGGTGCCCCCGGCCGAGCTGGCCGCCGATTCGAGGCTGCTGCACGAGGTGATCGGCCTGCTGCGCGAGGCACACCACCGCACGACACCTGCCGACCTCGCGCGTCTGCTCGACGCGCCCAACCTCGAGCTGTGGGTGGCGCAGCGCGGCGACAGCGTGCTGGCCGTCAACCTGCTCGCGATGGAGGGCGAGCTGCCCCCCGCGCTGGCTGCGGCGGCGGCGGCGGGCCAAGGCCGCCTGCGGGGCCAGGCCCTGGCCGACAACCTGCTCTGCCACCTCGGCGCGCCGACCGCGGTGGGGGGCTGGCCCCTGGTCCGCAGCCTGCGGCTGGCGGTGCACCCGGCGGCCCGGCGCCGGGGCCTCGCCGCGGCGCTGGTCGAGGCCACCCACGCCGCCCACCCGGATCGAGTGTTTGGCACGCTGTTCTCGGCGAGCCCTGAGCTGCTGCGGCTGCGGGGGCGGCTGGGCTACCGGCTGATCCGCGTCGGCGCCACGCCGAGCGCCCAGGCCGGCGCGCCCTCGGCCCTGATGCTGCGGCCGGGGCCCGATGCGCCGGGTCGCGCGAGCGGGCCGGACCGCGACGGGGTGCGGCGGCTGGTCGACGGGCTGGCGCTGCGCCTCGCGCGCGACCTGCCGGTGCTGCTGCCCTTGGCCCGGGCCGAGTGCGGTGCGCCCTTCGACCCCGACCTCGACGCGGCGCTGCGGTCCGCGCTGCCGCCGGCCACCCCGCTGCGGGCCGACGAGCGAGATCGGCTGTTGGACGTCGTGCTCGACGGTCCCGCGCCGATGGACAGCGCCGCGGCCGCCGTCGAGGCCTGCCTGGCCTTCGCGCCGATGGGGCCCGAGGCGAGCCGCGGGGCCCGGGCCTTGCGCCTGCGCTTTGGCGAGGGCTGGTCGTGGGCGCAGGTGCACGGCCTGATGGGGGGCAGCCTGCCGGCGCTGCAGCGTGAGGCCAAGGTGGCCCTGCGCGCGGCCCGGGCGGCGGCCCAGGCGGCGGGCCGCTGAGCGCGCGACCGACAGACCCCGTGCGCGCCCGGCGGGGACAGGCCCTCGACCCGCGCGCAGACAGACCCTCCGCGGGGATCTATGGGGGGCCGAGCACCGCGCAGAGGGTCTCCCACACGACCTCCATCACCCCATCCAGCGCGTCGAGCGAGAGGCAGGCCGGCGGCATGAGGTAGACCACCGAGCCGAGCGGGCGCAGGTAGAGCCCCCGGCGCAGGGCCTCGGCCTGCAGGGCCCGGCCCACGGGGTCGAGGTAGCCGCCCCCGCCCTGCACGTCGACGGCGAAGATGCCGCCCAGCGCACGCGGATCGGCGAGCCGGGGGTGCGCGGCGAGGCGACCAAACCACCGGCGGTAGACCCCCGCGTAGGCGGCGAAGCGGGCCGGGGTCTGCTCCCGCGCCACGAGCTCGAGGCTGGCGAGCGCGGCGGCGCAGGCCAGGGGGTTGCCGGTGTAGCTGTGGCCGTGCAGGAAGGCGCTGCGCTTGTCTTCTCCGAGGAAGCTCGCGTAGATGGCCTCGCTCGCGATGGTGAGGCCCAGCGGCAGGCTGCCGCCGGTGATCCCTTTCGACACGCACATCAGATCGGGCGCGAGGCCGGCGTGGGCGCCCGCCCAGAGCTGGCCGGTGCGGCCCATCCCGACCGCGACCTCGTCGGCGATGAGCAGGGCGCCGACCTCTCGGGTCGCCGCGGCGATGGCGGCGAGGCCCTCGGGGGGCATCATGCGCATGCCGCCGGCGCACTGGACCATCGGCTCGACGATCACCGCCACCACGTCATCTCCGCGGGCGCGCAGGGCCGCTGCGGCCGCGGGGCCGTCGAAGGGCAGCAGCTCGACGTCGATGAGCATGCCGGCGAAGGCGGCGGTGAACACGTCGCGGTCGCC
>JBJONS010000711.1:0-4736 GCA_046051725.1 Pseudomonadota bacterium
GCGGCCGCGGCCGCGGACCAGGGCGGCGCCGCCGGCTTCGGGCACGCCCGAGGGGCTCATGCGGGGGATGCCGATGAGCAGCTCGTCGAGGCCGTCGCCGTCGGTGTCGCCGGCCGCGCCCAGGCTCAGGCCGAAGTCGTCGTCGACCCGGTCCGAGAAGATGAGCAGGGCGCTGTCTTCGATGTCGGCGTTGCCGCTGGCCGGGCCGTAGACCACGCCGACCACGCCGAAGCGGTCGCTGTCGACGCCCATCGGCTCAGAGACCGCGAGGTCGTCCCAGCCGTCGCCGTCCAGGTCGCCCACGCCGACCACCGCCGCGCCGGTCTCGCCGTCGGCCCGCGCGCCCAGCACGCTGAAGTCGGCGTCGGTGGCGTCGCGGGCGCCGGTCGCGACCCCGCCGTGGAAGAGGTAGGCCGCGCCAGCGTCGCGGGCGCCGAGGTCGGCGTCGGGCGCACCCACGAGGATGTCGTCGTAGCCGTCGTTGTTCACGTCACCGGCCGCCGAGGCGGCGTGGCCGAAGCGCTCGCCCTCGCTGATGCCATAGAGGCGCAGATCGGCGTAAGCCACGTCAATCTGGCCGCTGGCCGCGCGGGTGAAGACGTAGGCCGCGCCCACCTTGCCGAGGCCGCCGACCGGCACCGACGGGCTGGACATGAGCAGGTCGACCCGGCCGTCGCCGTCCACGTCGCCGGCTGCGCCGACCGCGCCGCGGCCGAGCTCGCTGTCGCCCGCCTCGCCGGTGAAGACCGCGACCGCGTCGTCGAGGGCCTCGGCCCGGCGCCACGGCCCGCTGAGCAGCCAGACCTTGCCGGCCCGGTCGCCCGGGGCGACGTCGGCCATGGGGGCGGCGATGAGCAGATCGACCGCGCCGTCGCCGCTCACGTCGGGCAGGCCGCCGATGCGGAAGCCGAGCTCGTCGCCGGCGGCGATCACCGGCACGGTGGCCTCGGCGGTGAGCGCGCTGGCCCCGCCGGTCATCGGCCCGGTGAAGATGTGCAGGCCCCACTGCTCTTCGCTGAGCAGGCCGCCGGCGGCCACCAGCGGGGCGCCGACCGCGAAGTCATCGTAGCCATCGCCGTTGCTGTCGCCCAGCGCGGTCAGGCTGCTGCCGAAGCCGTCGCCGACCAAGGCGCCGGTGATCGTGGCGGTGGCCGCGCTGGCGTTGACAAAACCGCTGGTCGGCGACGAGAAGAGCGAGATGACGCCGGCTTGGGAGCCGTTGCCCTGGGCCGACATGATCAAGTCGGGCAGGCCGTCGCCGTCGACGTCGCCCGCCGGGCTGAGCACCGCGCCGAAGCGGTCGCCGGGCAGGGCGCCCTGGAACAGCGTGTCGGCCACGTCGACCACGCTGTGCTCGCCGGTCAGCGCGCAGCCGGGGGCGACCCCGTCGCAGTTGTTGTCGATGCCGTCGTCGCACACCTCTTCGACGCCGGGGTTGACGGCGGCGTTGGCGTCGTCGCAGTCCTCGGGGGCGAGGTAGCCGTCGGCGTCGGCGTCGAGCAGCGGCAGGCCGGTGTCGCCCCCGCCGGTGTCGCCGGTGTCGGGTGCGCCGGTGTCGGGCGCGCCGGTGTCGGGCGCCGGGCCAGGGTCGCTGCCCCCGCCGTCGCCCGGGGCGTCGGGCTCATCGAGGCCCGAATCAGCGCCGTCTTTGGTGTAGATGACGCAGCTGGGCAGCAACAGCAGGACCAAGAGCGCGCGCTTCATGAGGACCTCGGGGCAGCGGAGCACGGGGGGTGCGCGGGGGGCGCGGGGCGGCCGCCACCGCCGCGCCGATCTCGCGCTGCCTGGGCGCATCGTAGCCCAGCCCGCTCCCGCTGTCGGACAAACACCGGCGCGGCGGGCCGCTGTCACCCCCGCGGGCCCGACCAGGGCGGCGCGCCGAGGCAGGCCTCGATCACCGCGCCGCACAGGGCCTCGACCGCGGCCGGATCGGGCGTGGGCGGCAGGGGGCAGCGCCCGGCGGCGACCACCGCGGCGAGGCGGGCCTCACCGGCCTTGGCCTCGGCGAGCAGGCGCTCGTAGCTCCAGGCTCCGGCGCGGACCTCAAGCAGCTCGGCGGCGTCGATGTCGCCCCGCCAGACCCGCAGCGCGCCCTCCTCCATCAGCTCGCCGCCCATGCGCAGCAGGCGCAGCAGGTGCGCGGCGTGCTTGGTGTCGTAGCCGTGGGCCGCCTCGAGCGCGGCCCGGTCGGGGTTCCGGCTGCGCTGCCAGTCGATGTACTGGCCGAACCGGCGCTGGGCCGAGGTGTAGCGGCGCTCGCGCTCCATCAGCTCGATCACGTTGATCGGCAGGCCCGCCTGGGCCGCGGCGGCGCGGGCGAGGGCCTCGGCCCCGCCCAGGCTCTCGCGCACGAAGACATCGCGCTGGTCGCGCATGCGCTGGGCGTCGGCGGCGGGCAGCCCGTCGAGGTTCAGCGTCCAGCTGTCGAGCGCCTTGGTCACCGCGGCCTCGGCGGCGGCGAGCTGATCGGCGGGCAGCAGGGTGCGCTCGGGCAGGCCGAAGTCGGCGCGGGTCGGCTGGCGCGTCGGCGGGTGCAGCAGCCAGCCGCGGTGCAGCTCGATGCGCTGCAGCTGGGCGCGGGCGTAGCCGGCGAAGGTGCGGGCGGCGCGCTGGCTCAAGAAGAGGTCACGCTGCGCGCGCAGCAGGGCGCCGGCCGGATGGACCAGCCGCAGCTCATCCTCGCGGCAGAACAGCAGCTCGAGCACGTTGGGGTTGCAGTCCGCGGCGAGCTCGATGAGCTTCTGCACACCATAGACGCTGCCCTCGAGCTTGGTGCGCGCCGCGGCGGCCTGCTCTTCGGGGCGCAGCAGCGGGCCATAGGCGGCGATCGAGGCCGCGTCGTCGACCTGCGGGAACAGCGGGCGCAGGCCCAACAGCTGCCGGCGGGGCGGCAGCAGCGCGCCCTTCAGATCGACGTCGGAGGTGGCCGTGTGCAGGCCATAGGCCCGGCTGCCCGAGATGCACAGGAGGAGGGTGTGGGCGAGCAGGTCGAAGGGGGGCACGGGGCCTCCACGGCGGGCGGGGCCGCGGGAGTGGCGGGAGAGGCGCCCAGCGGAGCGGCCTCGGCGCGGGTGGGGGAGCCTCTACAGGAGAGCACGGGGCGCCCTAAGGCGGAGGGGGTCGCCTCCGGCGGGGCAGCGGAGCCTCCCCCGGAGAGCGCCGGGCGGGCGCCGCGCCCGGGCAGGGATAGCCGCGCGGCCCGGAGCCCGCCGATGTCTGCCGCTGACGCCCCCGCGACGCCCTCGCTGCCCACGCTCGGCCTCGCGTTCCTGGCGGTGCTGGGCGGGGTCGGCGGCTTTGGACCCTACCTCGGGCAGGCGCTGCGCGAGATGGGCTACCCCCCAGCAGAAGTGGGGGCGCTGCTGGCGGTGATCCCGCTGATGAACGCCTTGGCCACGCCGATCTGGGCGGCGCTGGCCGACCGCCTGCAGACCGGCGCGCGCTTCTTGCAGCTCGCCGTGCTCAGCTCGCTGTGCGTGGTCGGAGCCATCTCGACCGGAGCCCTTCCGGTCTGGGGCCTCGGCCTCGCGCTCGCGACCTACGGGGTGATGCGCGCGCCGGTGGGTCCGCTGCTCGACTCGATGACGGTCAAGGCGCTGGAGGCGCAGGGCGCAGACCCGCGGGCCTATGGGCGGGTGCGGCTCTGGGGCTCGGTGGGCTTCCTGACCGCCGGCGGCCTCGCCGGCGTGCTCGCCGGGGCGCTGCCCCAGCCCGGGGCGCCGCTCTGGGTGGCGGTGGGCTGCTGGACCTTGGGCCTCGTCGTGGTGGCCCGGCTGCCGGCCACCCGGGCGGCGGCGCCGGTCGCGCTCGGCCCAGCGGCGCGCGCCCTGGCCGCGACCCCCGGCCTCGGCTGGCTGCTGCTGGCCCTGCCGCTGCACGGCCTCGGGCTCAACGCCTATGACTCCTGGTACGCCATGCTGCTCGCCGAGCGCGGGCTCGGCGGCGGGTGGACCGGGGCGGCGATCGTCGTCGGCGTGCTCGCCGAGGTCGGGCTGATGGCGGCCTCGACCCGGGCGCTCGGCGGCCGTGACCCGGTGGGGCTGCTCGTGCTCTGCCTCGGGGTGGCCGCCGCCCGCTGGGCCCTGGTCGCGCTCATCGAAGAGCCGGTGCTGCTCACCGCCCTGCAGCTCAGCCACGCGCTGGTCTTCGCGCTCTTCTGGCTGGCGGTGACCGAGACCATGCGCCGGCGCGCGCCCGCCGCGCTGCGGGCCAGCGGGCAAGCCCTGGTGCTGGTCGCCACCTACGGCCTCGGGCCGGTGCTGACCTCGGCCTTGGGCGCGGTGATCAGCCCGCGCTTCGGCGTGGTCGGGCTGTTCTGGGCCGCCTCGGCGGCGGCGGCGCTGGCCGCCGGTGCCGCGGCGCTGGCCTGGCGCCGGGGCGTGGGCGCGCCAGCCGCTGCGCGTTGAGCGCTGCTCGTTGAGCGCTGCTCGGTCTTTTTGCGGCTTGCGCCTGTTTGGCTGGCGCTTGTTTGGCTTGCGCCTGTTTGGCTGGCGCTTGTTTGGCTCGCGCCTGAGCGGCTTGCGCTTGGGCGGCTCGCGCTTGGGCGGCTCGCGCTTGGGCGGCTTGCGCCTGTTTGGCTCGCGCTTGGGCGGCTTGCGCCTGTGCGGCTCGCGCTGATCACGCGGTTCGCGCGGTCGAGCGTCCTCTTGTTCGTGGATGCCGGGGGCGGGCCCCGCCCCCGGACCCCCAGGGGCAAGGGGCCTGCGCGGCCCCTTGCATCCCGCGCCAAGGGGGGC
>JBJONS010000712.1:0-2612 GCA_046051725.1 Pseudomonadota bacterium
CGCCCGCCGCGCCTCCGCCGGCAGCGCCTCCGCCCGCACCGGCTCCGGCGCCGGCCGCGCCGGCGCCCTCCACCCCCTCCGCGCCCCCTCCGGGCGTCCTCGGGAGGGCCGGCTGATGGCCCGCCGCTCCGCACGCACCCCCTCCGCCCGCGCGGCCTCCGCGACCCTGCGCCTCGCCGCAGGGCTGCTGGCCGTCCTCGGCCCCACCACCGCGCTCGCCCAGGCCTACTCGGCCGACATCGAGCTGGTCCGCCCGACGTTTTCGACCGGCAGCCTGCCGGGCGTGGACAGCGCGCTCTTTGACGAGCCCGGCACCGTCCGCGGCGGGTTTATGCTGCAGTACCAGCAGAACCCGCTGATCGTGTACGCCGACAACCAGCTGATCGGCTCGGCGATCAAGAACCGCGCGATGCTGCACGGCGGGGTGAGCTGGGACATCAACCGCAGCGTCTCGCTGCGCGCCAGCCTGCCGCTCGCGGTCCAGTTCGACACCGACATCGGCGACATCGCGTCGGACGGCGGGCTGGTCGGCGACCTCTTCGTCGGCGGCAAGGTCAAGCTCTACGGCAGCCGCCCGTTCTCGGCCGCCCTGCGGGCGGATGTGGGCATCCCGTCGGGGTCCAAAGAGATCTGGATGGGCGAGAACAGCTTCCGCGGCGTGTTCGGCCCGACCTTCACCAGCCGGGTCGGCAGCTTCGACATCCTGGCCGACGTCAACGTGATGGGCCGCCGCCCGGTCGAGACGACGCTCGACCTGGTCCTCGACTCCGAGCTCTGGACCTCGGGGGGCGTGCGCTACCACATCTGGCGCAACCGGGCCTCGGCCTCGGCCGTGCTCATCCAGCGGCAGGGCCTGTCGTTCATCGGCGACGGCGGGGCCGAGACCTCGACCGAGGCCCTGGGCGCCTTCCAGTACAAGCCGACGCCGAACCTGCAGCTCGACTTTGGCGCGGGCAAGGGCCTCAACGACGGCGTGGGGGCCACTGACCTGCGCGCCTTCGTCGGCATGACGTGGATCCGCTACAAGCCCGAGCCGCCGCCGCCCGAGCCGCCCAAGATCATCGAGGAGACCCCCGAGCTCCCGCCCGAGCCGCCGCCCGAGCCCGAGCCCGAGCCGGAGTGGAAAGAGGACGAGCTCGCGCGGATCAAGGGCGAGCAGATCGTCATCCGCGACCCGATCGAGTTCGAGTTCAACACGAGCAACATCCTGCCCAAGTCGCTGCCGACCCTGCAGTCCGTGGCGGACCTGCTCAACGAGAACTGGCACATCGGGCACCTCGTCATCGAGGGGCACGCCAGCGAAGAGGGCAGCGACGCGTACAACTACTCGCTGTCGCTCGAGCGCTCGCGCAGCATCTGGGAGGCCCTCATCCGCGCCGGGGTGCACCCCGACCGCATGAGCTTCCGCAGCATGGGCGAGACCGTGCCCAAGACGGCGGGCACCGACGAGGCCGCCCTCGCCGAGAACCGCCGCGTCGAGTTCAAGATCATCAAGCAGTACGAGGGCGACGAACGCCCGCCCGAGTACCGCGGCAACGTGCGGCTCCCGTGGAACGGCGAGGCCATCAACGTCAAGGCCCCCGTCGCGCCGCCGGCCCCCGAAGAGAAGAAGAAGTCGGACGCAAAGCCCAAAGATACTGAGCTGGAGGACTTCTTCGACAAGGCCGAAGAGTCCGACGGCGCCGGTCAGGGAGGTCGCCAGTGAGCCAGCCCCGCCCCCTCCTCGCCCTGCGCGCTGCGCTGGTGGTGGTCGCCGCGCTGGCCGCGGCGCCGCGCCCGGCCGCCGCCCAGGCCTGCTTCAACGATCTCGTGCAGGACCTCAACTGCAACGCCATCGAGGTGTTTGACGAGGCCGCGGTCGATCTCAGCAACCCGACCTGCCTCGCGACGGTGGATGGGGATGGCAACCCCTTCCCCAACGCCGACTATTACTACGATTACAACAGCTTCGGCTGCAATATCCCCGTGTCGGGCTTCGACGGCGACGGGGATGGCCTCGGCGGCGGGCAGATCAGCTACCCGACCGACGCCGAGGTGCCCGAGATCGTGATCCAGCTGGTCTGCGACAACTGTCCAGACATCCCGAACAACGACCAGACCGACCAGGACTGCGACAACGTCGGCGATCCCTGCGACAACTGCGTCGAGGTGTTCAACCCGAGCCAGGCCGACCCGGACATGGACGGCATCGGCAGCGACTGCGACAACTGCCCGACCGTGCCGAACCCCGACCAGCGCGACTCGGACGAGGACGGCCTCGGCGACGCCTGCGACAACTGCGAGCTGGTCTTCAACCCGAGCCAGGCCGACACCGACCGCGACCGGGTGGGCGACGAGTGCGACAACTGCCCGGTGACCAGCAACGAGGACCAAGAGGACTCGGACGGCGATCTGGTGGGCAACGTCTGCGACAACTGTGCCATCGTCCCCAACGAGGACCAGGCCGACGTGGACGGCGACGGCATCGGCGATGTCTGCGACAACTGCCTCGAGAGCTTCAACCAGGATCAGCTCGACGCCGACGCCGATCTCGTGGGCGACCTCTGCGACAACTGCATCGACGTCGAGAACAACGACCAGCTCGACGTGGACAGCGACTATATCGGTGATGT
>JBJONS010000713.1:0-14296 GCA_046051725.1 Pseudomonadota bacterium
CAGCGCCTTCGAGAAGCGGGCCGCGCTGTCGGGCTGCGGGTCGGCCAAGGCGGCGAGCATCTCTTCGACCGCGGCCTCAGAGACGACGTTCTCGGTCACGATGATCGAGATGGTCGGGCCGACCCGGGTCATCAGGCTGACCGAGGCCAGCACGGTGACGACCTGCAGCGCGAGCAGGGCGCCCAGCGTCACGGCGATCTCGGTGCGGAGGCGCATGGCTCAGCCCCCGACCACGGTGGCCGCCGCGCCCTTGGGCCCGACCGTCACCAGCAGGTCGCCCTCGCGCAGGGCGTCGGTGGGCGAGGGCTGCAGCACCACGCCGTGCCCGGCCTGCTCGCGGCGCACCGCGACCACCAGCAGGCGGGCCCGCCGGGGCAGCGAGAGGTCCGAGAGGCTGCGGCCGACCCAGGCGGTGGGCAGCTTGATCTCGCTGACCTCCATGTCCTCGCCCAGCGGCACGCTCTCGAGCAGGCCCTCGTGCAGCAACGACTGGGCGAGGCGCTCGCCGAAGGCCCGCTCGGGGTTCACGACCCGGTGCGCGCCGACCAGGGCGAGGATGCGGGCGTGCAGGTCATCGGTCGCGCGGGCGACGATCAGCCGGGCGCCGGCCTGCTTGAGCAGGGCGGTGACCATGATCGAGCCCTCGCGGGCCTCGTCGCCGATCGCCACCACGCACAGGTCGCGGTCGGCCGGCTTGAGGCGCTCGATCACGCCCTCTTCGGTGGCATCAGCGACCAGCACGTCAAAGTGGCCGCGGGTCAGCGCGTGGCGCTCTTCGCGCAGGTCGATGCCCAGCACCTCGACCCCCTGGCGGTGCAGCGACTGGGCGACGGCGAGGCCGAACTGGCCGAGGCCGATGACGATGGCCTGACGGGTGATCACGGGGACTCCAGGGGGGTCGCGGCCTCAGCCGACCGCGACCTCCTCCTCGGGCAGGCCGAGGGGCTTGGGACCGCTGCGGCCAGGCAGCAGGAGGAAGAGGGTCAGCGGACCGACGCGGCCCGCGAACATGCAGGCGGAGATCAACACCTTGCCGATCTCGTCGAGCTGCGGGGTGCCGCCGATGGTCGTGCCCACGGTGCCGACCGCCGAGACCACCTCGTAGAGCGCGACCATCGGGTCGATGGTCTGCACCAGCAGCAGCAGCGTGACGGCCCCGATCACCGTGGCGGTGGCGGCGGTGATGGTGGCGATGGCCCGGAAGATCACGACCGCCGGGATGGTGCGGCCGAGCGCCCGCACCTGCTCGTCGCCGCGCAGGGCCGAGGCCAGGGCCAGCGCCAGCAGGGCGGCGGTGGTGGTCTTGATGCCGCCCGCCGTCGATCCGGGGCCGCCGCCGATGAACATCAGCACGATCATCAGCACGACCGTGGCCGGCAGGCAGGCGGCGAGGTCGAGGCTGTTGAAGCCCGCCGTCCGCATCGTGACCGACTGGAACCACGCGTTGTGCACCTTGTCGGCGAAGCTCAGGCCCTTGAGCGTCTGCTCCCACTCAAAACCGAGCCAGAGCACCGTGGGGACGACCAGCAGCACGGCCGTGGTGAGCAGGGTCAGGCGGCTCTGCAGGCTGGCCTGGCCCAAGGTCCGCAGGCGCAGGCGGTGCAGCGGGCTGAGCCACTGGCCCGGCACTTGGGGGGCCAGCAGCCGCGGCAGGTCGAGGGCGGCCACCGGCCCGAGGCCGCCGAAGATGATGGTCAGCGCGATGACGTGGAGGACGAAGGGCTGCGTGTTGTAGCCGATGAGGCTGTCGGTCTGCAGCGCGAAGCCCGCGTTGCAGAAGGCCGAGACGGCGGTGAAGACCCCGCGCCACAGCGCGGCGGCCGGCGCGTCGCCAGAGGCCCAGAAGCCGGCGGTGAGCAGGGCCGCGCTGATGCCCTCGACGGTCAGCGTGTAGACGAAGAGGCGCCGCAGGGCAGGCACCACGCCGTCTTCAGAGCCCAGCAGGTCGCCCATCGCGAGCTCTTGTTTGATGCCGATGCGGCGGCCGAGCAGCAGCGTGGCGCCGGACGAGAAGGCCATGATGCCCAGGCCGCCGACCTGAAACAGGCCGAAGATCACGACCTGGCCGAAGGGGGTCCAGTCGCGGGCGGTGTCGAGGACGGCGAGGCCGGTGACGCAGCTCGCGCTCACCGCGGTGAACATCGCGTCGACCACGCTGGCCGGGTTGGCCCGGGCCGAGGCCACCGGCAGGCTGAGCAGCAGGGTGCCGGTGCCGATCAGCACCGCGAAGGTCGCGACCATCGAGCGGGCTGGGTGGGCGCTGACCTCGTCCCACACCACGCTGACCACGTCTTGGTCGCCGCTGCGGTTGGTCCAGTACAGCAGGCCCAGCGGGCCGATCAGCGCGAGGGTCGCGGCCACCCCGGGCTGCCAGGCCAAGGTGAGGCCCGCGCCCAGCGCGCCGAGCGCGAGGGTCGCCGCCACCCCGCGGTGCAGCAGCCGGCCTTGGCGGCGGGCGGTCACGATCCACTTGGCGATGACCAGCCACGCGCCGCCGATGCTGAGGGCGACCCCCAGCGCGCTCGGCCCGTTGGTGGCCCAGCCGGCGGCCGCGCCCAGCGCCCAGGCCGCCAGCGCCGCCTTGGCCGCGCCCCGGGCCCCGGCGTCGGTGCAGGTGCGCTGGCTGCTCGTCGCGCTCAGGTCGGGCCAGATGCGAAACAGCAGCGTCAGCCCGGCCAACACGGCGAGGAAGCCCCGCTCGGGGCGATCGACGAGGCTGGGCAGCACCAGCCCGAGGCAGGCGAGGGCGCCGAGGGTCGCGAGCCCGCGCCCGAGGCGCTGGGTGGCCGGCCGCAGCAGCAGGGCCCCGCCGCCGCCGAGCCCGAGCCCGCCGAGGGCCGCGACCACGTATGCGGCGATCTGGACGTTGTAGTCGCCGCTCACCGGAAGGTGGTGGTACAGCGGCAGGGTCAGCGGCGCGAGCAGGACCAGCAGGGCGCCGAGCCCGTGCGCCTCGGCCCGGCGCACGAACAGCGTGCGCGCCGGACCCTGCCCGGCGGGGGCGGCGGCGAGCGGGGCGTGGGGTGCAGGGCGCGAAGGCATGGGCGCGCAGGTTATCCACGCGCCCGGCGGCGCACACGGCTGTGGTGCGCGCGCCGTCGCGGAGGACAATTGGCGCAGCTCCGGGCCAAAAGTGGCCGCCCGCGCCGCGGCCTCGCCCGCTGGGGCGGGCTGGTCCTCGCCCTGCCGGCGGTGGTCGGCGCGGTCATGGTCCTGCAAGTGCTGGCCGCCCGCTGGATCGACCCGCCGTTCACGCTGACGATGGTCGAGGCGGTGCTCGACGAGCGGGACGAGACCGGCCGCTGGGAGCGGCCGCGGCGGCGGTCGTTGCCGGCCGCGGCGCTCACCGCGCCCATCGCCCGCATGGTGGTCTCGGCCGAGGACGGGCGCTTCTTCCTGCACCACGGCTTTGACATCGAGGGCATCTGCGACGCGGCGGCCCACAACCGGCGCCCCGGGGCCCGGCTGCGCGGCGCCAGCACCATCAGCCAGCAGGTCGCCCGCAACGTCTTCCTCTGGCAGAAGCGCAGCTGGCTGCGCAAGGGCCTCGAGGCCGTCTACACCGTGCTGCTCGAGCTGTTGCTGCCCAAAGAGCGCATCCTCGAGCTCTACCTGCAGGTCGCCCAGACCGGCCCCCTCGACTTCGGCGTCGAGCAGGCCGCGCGGCGGCACTTCGGCAAGAGCGCCCACCAGCTCAATGAAGACGAATCCGCGCGCCTCGCTTCGGTCTTCCCGGCGCCCCGGCGGCGCAGCCCGACCGACAGCGGGGCCGCGGGCCGGGCGGCGAAGATCGTGGGCCGGCGGGCGCCGATGGCCAGCGACCCCGGTTTTGCCCAGGTGGCGGCCAAGGCCGACGTGCACGGGCGCGGGCTCGACCGCTGCGCGCGCCTGCTGCGGACCGGGCGCTGAGCGCACGGATCGCGGGCGTCCTCGCCCCCGCGGCGCCCACTCCACTTGAAACGGATGGTTCAATCTGTTTCAATCTGCCGGGCGGGGCGCGGGGCCCGCGCCACGATCTGCCCGCGGGCAGGCGGATCTGCGCTGACCGGTGCCTGGCATGACTCTTGCCCGAGCGACGATGACCAAGCGAGGACCCCATGCCCGAGAGCTCACCTCCCCCCGTGTTCGTGGACAGCGCCGCTGACGGCCTGCTGGCCTCCCTCGGCGCCTTCGGCCCCGCCCTCGCCGGCGGCGTGCTGATCGGCCTGTCCACCGCGCTGCTCTTGCTGCTCACCGGTCGCATCGCCGGCATCAGCGGCGTGCTGGGCGGCCTGCTCACCCCACGCGCGGGTGACATCGGCTGGCGCGCCGCCTTCGTCGGCGGCCTGCTGCTGGCCGGCGCGGGCGCCGCGCTGCTCGCCCCCGCGGCCCTGGGCGCGCCGCTGGCCCGGGCCCCCGTCTTCATCGTGGTGGCGGGCCTGCTGGTCGGTTTTGGCACCCGGCTGGGCAACGGCTGCACCAGCGGGCACGGGGTCTGCGGCATCTCGCGCGGCTCGCCCCGCAGCCTCGCCTCGGTGCTGACCTTCATGGCCACCGGGATCGCGACCGCCACGCTGCTTCGGCTGATCGGGGTGTCGGCATGAGCCGCCCGCTCGAGCTCGTGGCCGCTGGCCTGCTCGGCCTGCTGTTCGGCGTCGGCCTGCTGGTGGCCGGCATGGTGCAGCCGGCCAACGTGGTCGGCTTCCTCGACCTCTTCGGCGACTGGAAGCCGGCGCTGATGGGCGTGATGGGCGGCGGCATCGCGGTGAACGCGATCGGCGTCTTGGTCATGAAGCGCATGGGCAAGCCCGTGCTCGGCGCCATCTTCCACGTGCCGACCCGGCGCGACCTCGACAAGCGCCTGCTGACCGGCGCCGCCATCTTTGGCGTGGGCTGGGCGATCGGCGGCTTCTGCCCAGGGCCGGCCCTCGTCGCGCTGCCGAGCGGGCGCGCCGACGCCCTGCTGTTCGTGCTGGCGATGCTCGGCGGCATGGCCCTGTTCAACCTGTGGGAGCGCAAGGCCGCGCTCGACCGCCCCGCGCCGCCGCCCAGCCTGGGCTCCCGCCCGACCCCGGCCCCGGCGCTGCCGCCGGCCGAGCCCTCGACGGGCGGCCAGGCCTGAGCGCCGCGCGCAGGTTTTCGGGGGCAGCGGCTCCGGCGGCGGAAATCGACCGGCCGGGCCTCCCTTGCTCTGGGGCGAACCCGCACCCTGGAGCTCCCGATGCGCCGCCCCTCCCTCCGCCTCGCCCTCTCCGCTGCCCTCACCCTCGGCTTCGCCGCCTCTGCGGCGGCCTCGACCCGGCCCTCTCCCGACACCGACGGGGACGGCCTCACCGACCGCCAAGAGGCCGCGCTGGGCACCAACCGCCGCAGCGCCGACACCGACGGGGATGGCCTGCGCGACGGCGATGAGGTCAACGTGCAGGTCACCAACCCGCTGCGCGCCGACACCGACGGCGACGGGCTGCGCGACGGCGACGAGGTGCACCTCTACCGGACCAGCCCGCGCCTCGTCGACACCGACGGGGATGGCCTCAGCGACGCCCATGAGGTCAACGTCCACCGCACCAACCCGCTGGCCGCCGACACCGACGGCGACGGCCTGCGCGACGGCGCCGAGCTGAGCGGCGGCACCGACCCGCTGCTCGCCGACACCGACGGCGACGGCCTCAGCGACGGCGCCGAGCGCACCGGCGGCACCGACCCGCTGCGGGCCGACTCGGACGGCGACGGCGTCGGCGACGCCACCGACCTCTTCCCCCTCGACGGCGCCGAGTGGGCCGACCAGGACTGCGACGGCATCGGCGACAACGCCGACCTCGACGACAACGACAACGGCGTCAACGACGATGAAGAGGTGGTCTGGGGCCAGGCGCTGCTGCTCGAGCCGGTCTTCCCGCTGACCATGGAGCTCATCGTCTGCGACTGGGATCTGGTCGGCCCGGTCTCGCTGAGCAACCCCAACTGCGGCGGCTACACGATGCTCATCGAGGATGACGGCACGATGGACATCCTCGGCTACCTCGGCCAGTGGGAGGAGCTCGTCGGCCCGACCGGCATGAGCATGCGCTGGGCCTTCCCCGAGCTCGACAACAGCAGCCAGCAGTTCATCGGCCACCGGGTCGCGCCGCAGCCGGGCGCCATCGCCTGCTTCGAGGGGCCGGCCCAGGCGCTGGGCGGCTGGTCCGACCTGCACACCGGCCTGGGCGGCACCTACTGGTTCGACACCGGCGCCTGGTCGGGCTGCGTCTTCTAAAAAGAGGAGGCGGACGGCGGTCGAGAATGACGCGCCTCGCGTTGTCCTCGGCGCCCGCAGGGGAGGAGCGGCGCGCGGCGGCCCCTCCGCCAGAGCGGGCCCCTGCGCGGGGTCAGGGCCCGGTGCTTGCGGACGGGCCCCGCCGGCGGCACGCTCGGGCTCCCCCGTGTCTGGAGCCCGCCATGTTCGCTGCCTCTGCCCCGCTCGCGCTCGACCTGCCCCGCCTCCGGCTGCTGCTGCTCGGCGCGATGGGCCTGCCCCTGATCGCCGCGGGCTGCGGCGACGACAAGAAGGACCCCGACACCGGCGGCGGCCTCTACGGCGACGGCGGCGGCGGAGACGGCGGCACCGACGGGACGGACGGGACGGACGGGACCGATGGATCCGACGGCACGGACGGCACGGACGGCACCGACGGCGGGGGTGGCGACGGGTGCGCCGACGCCGAGAGCCTGGTCGGGCCCGACGGCGCGCCCAACGGCTACGAGCGCTGCCCCGACGGGGCGGTCAACCGGGCCAGCGCCGAGCCGGTGGGCAGCTGGGCTTTTGAGCCGGCCTGCGCCGGCGACGAGACCTTCCGCGACTGCACCACCGACGCCGACTGCACCGCCGCGCCCAACGGCCACTGCACCTCGGGCACCGGCATCGACACCGGCGAGACCTACTGCGCCTGCACCTACGGCTGCGAGACCGACGCCGACTGCGCCGATGGCAGCGTCTGCCTGCCGCCGGGCGTGGTCGACACTGGCTTTACCTGGCCGACCTGCCAGCCGGCGAGCTGCGTGACCAACGCCGACTGCGACAGCGGCGAGTGCGGGGTCAGCAGCTACGACAACGGCTGCGGCTTCACCGTGCAGCTGTCGTGCCGCAGCGAGGCCGACGCCTGCCGCACCGACGCCGACTGCGATCCGAGCCTGCCCGACTGCGGGGTGAACTGGGGCTCGGGGGGCCTTTTTGTCTGCAACACGATGGACTGCGCGATCGGCCGCCCCCTGCACGACGCCGAGCAGGCCATCGTGGTCGCGCCCAGCACCCGGCGGGTCGATTGGGCGGCGGGCTTCGAGCTCGCCCCGCCCGCCGATCCGGCGCTGGCCGCGGCCTTGGCCGCGCACTGGACCGGGGTCGCGGCGATGGAGCACGCCAGCGTGGCCAGCTTCTCGCGGGCCGCCCTGCAGCTGCTGCAGCTCGGCGCGCCCCCGTCCCTGCTCGCCCAGACCCACGCGGCGGCCCTCGACGAGGTGCGGCACGCCCAGCTCGCCTACGGGCTGGCCAGCGCCTTCGCCGGCGCGCCGGTGGGCCCGGGGGCGCTTTCGCTGCAGAACGTCGTCCTGCACGCTGATCGCGCGCAGGTGGTCTGGGATCTGGTGGTCGAGGCCTGCGTCGGCGAGACGGTCGGCGCGGCCGAGGCCCGGGCGGCGGCGCTCGGCTGCGTCGACCCGGCCCTGAAGGCCGCGCTGCTCGGCGTGGCCGAGGACGAGGAGCGCCACGCGGCGCTGGGCTGGGCGACCCTGCGCTGGCTGCTCGCCGGCGCGGGCCCCGCGCTGCGCGCCCAGGCGGCGGCCGCGCTCGAGGACGGCGCGCGGGCGGTCCTCTCGGGGGCTGACGCGCCCGCCCCGTCCGGCGCGGCGGCCTTTGGGCTGCTCGGCGGCCCGGATCGCCAGCGCCTGCGGGCCCGGGTGGTCGACGCGGTCGTGCGTCCCTGCATGGACGCCCTGCTGGGCGCGGCGGCCTGAGCCGCGGGCTCGGTGGTGTTCCAGGGGGGGGAGCGTTGTTCCCCCCGCGAATACGAAAGGACCCCAGGCCGGCCCGGAAATTTTGGCTCATGACGCCCCTTTGACGGCCGCAGAGCGACAATGGTCCTGCGCTCTGCCCCCCGCTCGAGGTGATCGTGTCCGCTGCTGCCCGCCTGCCCCTGCTCCTCGCCCTGGCCCTCCCCCTCGCCCTGACCGCCTGCGCGGATGAGGGCACCGCGCCCGGCGGCGACGCGCCCGCCTTGGGTGAGCTCGACGCCCTCGAGGCCGAGGCCAGCGACCAGCTGTTCGCGCTCGGCGGCCCCGCCGAGGCCAAGGGCGTGCAGGCCGCCCGCGTGATCAAGCGCCACATCGATCTGGCGGCCATGGGCCACGTCAAGTTCCAGCAGCTGCACCGCGGCGTGCCGGTCTTCGGCGGCGAGGCGATCGCCCACTTTGACGACAAGGGCCGCTTCGCGAACTTCACCGACGATCTGCTCGCCGACGTCAACGTCGACGTGCGGCCCGCCTACGACGCCGACGAGGCCCTCGACATCGCGGCCAGCCTCGCCCTGCCCTGGGACGCCCAGACCCACGCGCCCACCGCGGCCCTGTGGGTCCTGCGCCACAAGGACGCCGATCACCTCGTGTGGCGCGTGCAGCAGCAGCGCACCGAGGGCGTCGACGACCCGACCATGCCCGTGCTGTTCATCGACGCCCACACCGGCGCCCTGGTGTGGAGCTACGAGAACCTCCAGACCGCGACCTGCACCGGCGCGACCAACTTCTACGGCACGGTCAGCTTCGAGTGCTACACCGACGGGGCGGCCTTCTTCACCGAAGACCAGCTCGAGGGCGTCGGCACCTTCTCCTACGCGAACACGACCGCCTCTGTGTACTACGTGAGCAGCACCACGACGGCCTTCCCGTCGGATCAGCTCACCAAGAACGCCGTCGAGGCGCAGTACGTGGGCATCGAGACGGTCGACTACTTCCAGACCACCTTTGGTCGCGATGGCATCGACGGCGCGGGCGGCCCGGCCGACATCACCACCCACGGCGTTGGCTACATCGCCAGCTACACCAGCTACTCGCGCAACTACGTGAACGCCTTCTGGGACGGCGCCTCGATGACCTACGGCGACGGCGACGGCCTGAACAGCGGCTCGCTGACCGTGCTCGACGTCGGCGGCCACGAGTTCACCCACGGCGTGACCCAGTACGAGGCCAACCTCACCTACTCTGGCGAGCCGGGGCACCTCAACGAGGCCTACTCCGACGTCTTTGGCGCGATGGTCGAGCGCTTCGCCCGCGGCGAAGACGGCCGCACCTGGCTGGTCGGCGAGGACACCTGGACCCCGGGCACCAGCGGCGACGCGCTCCGCTACATGAACGACCCGGCCGACGACGGCGTGAGCCGCGACTACTGGACCAGCGGCATCGGCTCGGTCGACGTGCACTACGGCTCGGGCGTGCCGAACCTCGCCTTCTACCTGCTGTCTGAGGGTGGCCTCCACCCCCGCGGCAAGAGCACGGTCAACGTGACGGCGATCGGCGCCGACGACGCGGCGGCGATCTGGTACCTCGCGCTCACCAGCTACATGACCAGCAGCACCAACTTCGCGGGCGCCCGCACCGCCCAGATCAACGCCGCCACCGCGCTGTTCGGCGCGACCAGCCAGCAGGTCCAGTCGGTGACCAACAGCTGGGCCGCGGTCGGCGTCGGCGCGGCCTGGGGCACCCCGACCCCGACCTGCACCACCCGCACCTACAGCGGCTCGATCAGCCGCGCCGGGCGCAGCGTCAACGCGCCGAGCAGCACCGGCGTGACCGCGGGCACCACCCCGATGACCCTCGCGCTCACCGGCCCGAGCAGCGCCAACTTCAACCTCGCCCTCGAGCGCAAGAGCGGCTCGCGCTGGTCGGCGGTGGCCACCTCGACCGGGTCGACCTCGACCGAGGCGATCAGCTACACCGGCACCAGCGGCACCTACCGGGCGACCGTGAACTCGGTGACCGGCACGGGCAGCTTCTCGCTGACCTGGTGCTACTGAGCGGCTGAGCCTCTCCCCCGCGGCCGCGCATCGGCTGGTGGGGGAGGGCGCGGCGCCCCCGGCTCCGCTGGGGCGGACCTCCCCAAGAGGCCCGCTCGGCGGGGACCGGGGGCGCGCTGCGTGGGGCAGGCTGCGTGTGGGCCAGGCTGCGTGGGGCAGGCCGCGTGCAGCGGGGCGCGCTCAGCCCGGCTTGCGGGCGGCGATGACCCAGTCGTGGGCGAAGCGCACCCCGCCCGTGCGCTCGACCGCGGCCAGGGCGCGGCGGCGCAGGTCTTCGATCTGGTGGTCGAGGGCGGCGCGCAGGCCCAGGTCGGCGATCAGCGGCAGCTTGCTGCGGCAGACGTCGAGCTGGCCGTTGACGTAGCGGGCCCGGAACAGGATCGGCACCCGCTCGCTGTGCTCGACGACCAGGCCCGCCGCCTCGAGGTGCCGGCGCACCCAGTCGTCGGGGTACTCGCGGTAGCAGCGGTGGCCGGCGAGCAGGATGCAGGCGTCGCGCAGCCGGTTGATCTCGAGGATGAGCCTGCCGCCGTCATCCTCGGCGTGGTCGGGCATGGGCGAGAGGCCGATGGCGTAGAGCCAGCCGCCCGGCCGCAGGTGCAGGGCGACGCGGGCGAACAGGCGGTCTTGGAAGTAGGGCGCAAAACCGTCGAGCGCGCCGATCAAGTAGTCGGCCAAAACGACGTCGTAGAGCTCACCCGCGAGCAGGCCGGGCTCAGCCCAGTCGCCGACGATCAAGCGGTCTTGGGGTCGCACCCGGTCGGCGTGGCGGCGGGCGAGCTGGTCTTTGCCGCCCTCGCCCCCGGTCACGGCGGTCCAGGCGGCGGTGGGCAGGCCCATCACCCACGAGAGGCTGTGGGCGCCGGTGCCGGCGTCGAGCACGCGGCCCCAGGGGCGGTCGCCGTGCAGGCGCTCGACGAGGGCGAAGAGCTGGTCGGTGGTGGGGGCGGACGGCGTCATGGCGGCGGGGTTAGCCTCGGGGACCGCTGCGGTCATGTGGCGGGCCCGAGGAGCGGCGTGGACCCGCAGCAGCCGAGCCCCCCAGCCGCGCAGCCACGCCGGCCCGACGCCCGCGCCATCGCCGGCCTCTTGCTCGTGCTGTGGGCCATCTTCGGGGTGGCCGTCCCCTACCAGGGTGTGCACGACAGCCGCTCCGGGCGAGACTTCGCGTCCTACCACTACGCCGTCCAGGCCGCCATCGCCGGCGAGGACCCCTACGATGTGGCCGGGCTCGGGGCCCGCGCCTCGGCCGAGGGCACCCGGCGCGAGGTCCACCCGTTTTTCTACCCGCCGCCGGCCCTGCTCGGCTTGCTGTGGGACCAGGGGCTCGCGCTCAAGACGGCCTACCGGGCGTGGTTCTGGGCTGGTCAGCTCGCGGCGCTGGGCGCGGCGGCGGCGCTCTGGCGCTGGCTGCGGGCGCCGATCTGGCTGACGCCGGCGTTGCTGCTGGCCCTCTCGCCGCTGCACGACAGCGCGAAGATGGGCCAGATCAACGTGTTTGTGCTGCTTCTCGCCGTGCTCGGCCTCTGGCGCGGCAGCGGCCTGCTCGTCGGCGCGGCGGGCATGGCGAAGATGTCGCCGGCGCTGTTCTTGGTCGGCTGGGCGGTGACCGGGCGCTGGCGGCCGGCCCTGGTGGCGGCCGGGGCGGCGGTGGGCCTGAGCCTCGTGGCCCTGCCGCTGGTCGGCATTGACGCGCAGCTGCGCTTTTACACCGAGATCTTGCCGGGCTTCGCCAGCGGCGACTACCACGGGCTGCGGGTCCCGATCACCCTGCCGGCCAACCACTCGATCCCCGACCTGCTCAACCAGCTCTGGCCCGGGCCGAGCCGCCACCGCCTCGACCCGCTGGCCCAGCGCCTGTCGGGCCTGCTGAGCCTCGGGCTGCTCGCGGCCTGCGCGGCGGCCGGGCGGCGGTGGCGCGGGCCCGATGATGGCCTGCAGCAGGGCCTCCTCGCCGGCGCCATCACGGTGGTGATGACCCTCACCCCGGTCTACACCTATGAGCACCACCTGAGCTTCTTGCTGCTGCCGGCGGCGGCGGCGCTGACCGCCTGCCTGCCCCTGCGCGGGCCGGCCGACCGCCGGGCGCTGGGGCTCACGCTGCTGGCCCTGGCCCCGACCTGCCTGCCGTTGGCGGCGCTGCGCGACCTGCAAGACCTGCTGGCGGGGGGCGAGCAGGGCCCAGGCATGCTCAGCGGCGGCGCGGCGGCGGCCGTCCGGTGGCTGCTGCAAGAGAGCAAGTTCGCCGGGCCGGCCCTGCTCGGGCTGCTGTGCATGGAGCGGATGGCGGCGCGGACCGCGCGGGGCTGAGCGCGCGCGTCGGGTCCGAGCGGAGGGCGTGGGGGCAGGGGACGCCCTGGGTCCGCCGGCGTCTCCACGGTCGTCATTGAATGTCAACACCCCTCGGGGGTCCAGCGGACCGGGGGGCTTGGCGGCTATGAACGGGGAGGGGCCTCCGAAGGGCGGCCTCTGAGGCCCAAGCCCACGCAGGTCCGCAAAAGACCGTGGTGGGGGGTCCGATGTGGTCCCTGACCGCGGGGGCAGGCGCCCATGGGCGCGGGGCTGACGGGGCCCCAGGCGCGCCGGACCGAAGGCGTCCGGGGGTTCGGCGTGGGGTCGCCTGACCCGCGGCACGGGGGGCCTCGTGGATCTCCGCGGCCCGTGCGCCACCTCGACGGGCCGTCTCCCCTCCTCCCGCTGCGCTCCTCCTCCCCAACCGCCGCGAAGGCCCGCCATGACGTCGATCCGCGCCTACCTCCGCCCAGTCCTCGTCAGCTCGGTGCTGCTCAGCGTGGCCGCTGGCCTCGCTTTTGGCATCACCTTCCTGCTGCGCATGATGGCCTTCGGCGCGCAGTGAGCGCCCTGCGGTCCCGCGTCCGCCCGGCTGGCCAGGGGCGCTGGCGGCCTTAGACGGCTGCCACCTCCGGAGGTCCCCGTGCCTGTCGCTCCGTCCCTCGCGCCCTTGCCGGCGCTGCCCGCCCCCTTCGACGCGGGGCTGCGGCCCGAGGCGCCGCTCGTGCTCTACACGCACGGCACCCCCAACGGGTGGAAGGTGAGCGTGGCCCTCGAAGAGCTGGGCCTCGACTACAGCGTGGTCGACCTGCCCATCTCGACCAACGTGCAGAAGCAGCCGTGGTTCTTGGCGATCAACCCCAACGGGCGCATCCCGGCGCTGCACGACCGGCGGCTGACCGGCCCCGATGGCGGCCCGGTGGCCATCTTCGAGTCGGGCGCCATCTTGCTGCACCTGGCCGAGACCGCGGGCGCGCTGCTGCCGACCGACCCGGTCGAGCGTTTGCAGACGCTGTCCTGGCTGATGTTCCAGATGGGTGGCGTGGGGCCGATGATGGGCCAGGCCAACGTCTTCTACCGCTATGCGCCCGAGAAGATCCCCTTCGCCATCGAGCGCTACCAGCGCGAGAGCCAGCGCCTGCTCGGTGTCCTCGACGGCCAGCTCGCGCGCACCCGCTACCTCGTGGGTGACCAGTACACGATCGCCGACATCGCCAACTGGTGCTGGGCCCACACCCACGTCTGGAGCGGCGTCGACGTCAGCGGCCTGCCCCACCTGCAGCGCTGGATGGACGAGCTCGCGGCCCGCCCCGCGGTGCGCCGCGGCAAGGCCGTGCCGGCCGAGGTCAAGCTGCGCAGCCCCGAAGACGAGGCGCGCTTCGCCGCCGAGGCCCGCAAGATGCTGGCCTGAGCGCTCCACGGGGAACGCCGCACCAAAACAGCCCCATAGACGTCGCTGTCACCGCCGACACTGTCCCCCCGATGCGCAGCGCTGCTGCACCCCGCGCCACCACGCGCCACGGGGAACATCCCAGGCCCCGTCCGCCCATCCCCTTGATATAGACAGACTTTAGGGACGCTCACCTGCAGGTCCGGCCGGCGCTCCGCCTGCGGCGGGATCGCCGCCCGCAGGTCCGGCCGGCGCTCCGCCTGCGGCGGGATCGCCGCCCGCAAGTCCGGCCGGCGCAGCCCAGTCCTGCGCAGGCCCCACCCCGCGCACATCGAAGATGACGCCGGCCAGATTGTCATCGACCAGCCGCCGAACCCACCAGCGCAACCCACCCGCCTGACGCACCCGCCCGCCGCACCCGCCGCAGCCGAGGCCTTCGCGGCGCCCCCCTTCATCGCCCAACGCGGCCCCAAAACGCGCCGATCCCGGGGGGTTTCCAAAGGGGGGCCGTTGCGCGCCGCTGCGCGGCGCATCGCCGCGCAACGGCGGCGCGCGGGCCCCCCTTGGCGGGGGTCGCCAGGGGCCGCGGAGGCCC
>JBJONS010000714.1:0-4801 GCA_046051725.1 Pseudomonadota bacterium
TGGTGGCCAACCTGCCCTACAACGTCGGCACGACCATCCTCACCGGGCTGCTCGCGCACCCCGGCCTGTTCTCGCACCTCGTGCTGATGCTCCAAAAAGAGGTCGCCGAGCGGGTGGTCGCGCCGCCGGGTGATCGCGCGCGGGGCAGCCTCAGCGCCTACTGTGAGGCGCGGGCCGACCGCCGCGTGGCGCTCAAGGTGCCGCCCGGGGCCTTCGTTCCCGCACCCAAGGTGCACTCGGCGGTGCTGCGGCTCGACCTGTTCGCCGCCCCCCGCACCGAGGGCCTGTCGCCCACCTTGGTCGAGCGCGTGACCCGCGTCGCCTTCGCCCAGCCGCGCAAGACCGTGCGCCGCTGCCTCGCTGACGCCCTCGACCCCGCCCTCGCTGACGCCGCCCTCGCCGCGGCCGGCGTGCCCCCGGGCGCCCGCCCCTCTGATCTTGAACTTGCGCAGATCAACGCGTTGAGTCGCGCTCTCGAGGCGCTGGGCGCGGCGGGCGCGCTCGGCCTCGCCGCGGCCGCAGCGGAGCCCGCCGGGGGTTAGGCCGGCGGACACGACGGGCGGGGTCCCAAGCCTCCGCGTCGGTCGCCTCCCGCTCCCCATGTCCTTGCCCCCCACCGCCGGCCCGTCCGGCACCCCCGTCGGCGCGCCGACGGCGTCGAGGTCCCCATGCGCATCACCTCCTGCGGGATGACCGACGTCGGCGTCAAGCGGACCAACAACGAAGACAACTACCTGATCAACGACGAGATGCAGCTCTTCGTGGTCTGTGACGGCATGGGCGGCCACGTCGGCGGCGAGTTCGCGAGCGCCATCGCCGTGAACACCGTCGAAGAGGTGCTCTCGGCGGTCGAGTTCCAGCCGGCCGAGCTGGGCCTGGGCGGCGACGAGGGGCCGGTCGAGGTCGCCCGCGAGAAGCTCCGCTACGCCGTGCGCCTCGCCGGCCGGCGCATCTTCGAGAAGGCCGCCGAAGAGCACGAATACAAGGGCATGGGCACGACCTGTGTGGCCATCCTCGTCGACGGCGGCAACGCCTACGTCGCCCACGTCGGCGACTCGCGCGGCTACATCGTCCGAGACGGCGCGATCGAGCAGATGACCGAGGATCACTCGCTGGTCAACGAGAAGATCAAGGCCGGGCTGCTGACCCCCGAAGAGGCGCGCCACCACAAGCTCAAGAACATCATCACGCGCTCGTTGGGGTACATGGAGGACGTCGACGTTGACCTGCAGGTCCGCGCGGTCCGCCGAAACGACCGCTTCGTGCTGTGCAGCGACGGCCTGAGCAACCTCATCGAGACGGCGGAGATCGGCGCGATGGTGCTCGACCACAGCCCCCAGGTGGCCGCCCGCCGCCTGATCGAGACCGCGTGCGCCCGCGGTGGTGATGACAACATCACCGTCGTCATCGCCCGCATCGACGAGGTGCCGTGAGCGAGGGCCGCCCCCGCTCCGGCGGACCGGCCCCGACGCGGCGGGTGACCCTGATGTGGGTCCCCGAGGCCGCCCAGGGCGAGGTGCTGCGCTGGACGCTCGAGCTCGCGCGGGTCCGCCGCCTCGGCGTCGCGGTGGTCGGCGGGGCGCTCGCGCTGCTGTTCACGCTGGGCGCCGCGGTCGGCGGCGTCGGCCAGACCGCAGCGGATCGCGCGCTGGTGGACGAGAACCTCGCGCTCAAGGGGCGCCTGCTCGCGCTCGAGGGTCGCCTCGACACGGTCGACGGCGAGCTGCTCCGCCTGCGGCTCTACGACCAGCAGATCGGCGGCCCCGAGATGGCGCCGCCGGCCGAAGGTCCGCTGGATCCTGAAGAGGCCGCCGCGGGGGCGCTCCACGAAGAGCCTGGCCGCCTGCCGGCCCCGGGCGAGGCGGGCGACCCGATGGATGAGCTGGATCCCGGCGATTCGCTCGACCTGCGCTTGCGCCGCGCCTCGGGCCGCCTGGACGCGGTGGTCGACCAGCTGCAGCGCCTCGACGCCCGCATGGGCGGCCTGGCCGAGCACGCCGAGGCCTGGCGCGGGGTCGCCCCGGGCGTACCGACGGCCTGGCCGCTGTCGGGGGTCCTGACCAGCGGGTTCGGGTGGCGGCGCTCGCCGTTTACGCGCCAGTGGAAGTTCCACATGGGCGTCGACATCGCCGCGCCCCGCGGCACGGTCATCGTCTCGCCCGGTCCGGGCACGGTCGTCCGCAGCGAGTACGCGACCGGCTACGGCCGGGTCGTCGAGATTGACCACGGAGAGGGCGTGGTCACGCGCTACGGGCACAACGCGCGGCTGCTGGTGGCCGACGGCCAGGCGGTCCGGGCCGGCCAGCCCATCGCGACGGTCGGCATGACCGGGCACACCACGGGGCCCCACCTGCACTACGAGGTCTACGTCAATGGGCAGGCGGTGGACCCCCTGGAGGTTCTGGAATAAGCCCGCGGCCGTTGCCCGGGGACCGCGTGTGCACTTCGCGTGGTCCTCGCGTGGACCGACCGGTGATCTCCGGCGGTCCACCATCGGTTTAGGCCGCGTGGCCGAAGACCAAGGCCGCGCCCGCCTGCGCGGCGCCGCCCTGCCCGCTTGACCTCGGCGTGTCCGCGCAGAGAGGCGGCGGGCGCCGAGTCCGCGCCCCCGCCGCTCCCCGCCGCGCTCGTTTGATTTTGTCGGAGACCTCATGTTCAGTGTGGATCGCTTCATCCAGAAAATGTTCGGCACGCGGTCGGACCGCTGGATCAAGAAGCAGCAGCCCCTGGTCGCGCGGGTCGCCGAGCTCGAGAGGGGGATGAAGGCCCGCAGCGACGATGAGCTGCGCGCGCTGACCGCTGTCTACAAGCAGCGCATCAGCAACGGCGCCTCGGTCGATGACCTGCTGCCCGAGGCCTTCGCGACCGTGCGCGAGGTCGCCTGGCGCACCATGGGCATGCGGCACTTCGACGTGCAGGTGCTCGGCGGGCTTGTCTTGCACAACGGAATGGTCGCCGAGATGAAGACCGGCGAAGGCAAGACGCTGACCGCGACGATGCCGGTCTACCTCAACGCGCTCAGCGGGAAGGGCGTGCACGTCGTCACGGTCAACGACTACCTCGCCAGCCGCGACGCCGACTGGATGGGTCGCATCTACGGCTTCTTGGGCCTCAGCGTGGGCAAGGTGCTGCAGCGGGATCGCGAGGCCGCGAGCAAGCAGGCCGCCTACGCCGCCGACATCACCTACGGCACCAACAACGAGTTTGGCTTCGACTATCTGCGGGACAACATGAAGTTCCGCATCACCGACTATGTGCAGCGTGGCCACCACTACGCCATTGTCGACGAGGTTGACTCCATCCTGATCGACGAGGCCCGCACCCCGCTCATCATCAGCGGCCCGGCCAACAGCGACATCGAGCAGTACGTCGTCATTGACGGCGTTGTGCCGCTCTTGCAGGCCGAGATCGACTACACGGTGGACGAGAAGGCGCGCTCGGTCGCCCTGACCGACAAGGGCATCGACAAGGTCGAGGCGCGCCTCAGCGTGCCCAACCTTTTTGACCCGGCCTACATGGAGGTCCTGCACCACGTCAACCAGGCGCTCAAGGCCCACACCATCTTCCGGCGGGATCGCGACTACGTCGTCCAAGAGGGCAAGGTCACCATCGTCGACGAGAACACCGGCCGCTTGATGCCGGGCCGGCGCTGGTCGGATGGCCTGCACCAAGCCATTGAGGCCAAAGAGAAGGTGCAGGTCCAAGCCGAGAGCCAGACCTACGCGACCATCACCTTCCAGAACTACTTCCGCATGTACAGCAAGCTCGCGGGCATGACCGGCACCGCCGAGACCGAGGCCGAAGAGTTCCAGAAGATCTACAACCTCGACGTCATGGTCGTGCCGACCAACCGGCCGGTGCTCCGCAACGACATGGACGACGTGGTCTACAAGACCCAAGGCGAGAAGTACCGGGCGATCCTCGATGAGATCGAGAAGGTGCACGAGAAGGGGCAGCCCATCCTCGTCGGCACCGTCTCGGTCGAGAAGTCCGAGATCGTCAGCCGCCTGCTGCGCCAACGTGGGATCCCCCATGAGGTGCTCAACGCGCGAAACCACGCCCGCGAGGCCGAGATCGTCTCGCAGGCCGGTCGCTTGGGTGCCATCACCATCTCGACCAACATGGCGGGCCGCGGCACCGACATCAAGCTCGGCGGTGATCCCGACGCGCTGGCCCTCGCCGACCTGCGCGCCCAGGTCGGGGCCACCGCCCACGAGCACACCCACCCGGACCTCTTCGCCGAGCTGCACGGCAAGTACGCGCCCGACTGCGATGACCAAAAGACCAAGGTCAAGGCCGCGGGTGGCTTGCACATCATCGGCACCGAGCGCCACGAGAGCCGGCGCATCGACAACCAGCTCCGCGGCCGCTCGGGTCGCCAGGGCGATCCGGGCTCGAGCCGCTTCTACATGGCGCTCGAGGACGACCTGCTCCGCATCTTCTCGGGCGACAAGCTGGTCGGCTGGATGGAGCGGATGGGCCTGCAGGACGATGAGGCCATCGAGCACCGCTGGATCAACAGCTCGATCGAGGACGCGCAGCGGAAGGTGGAGGGCCACAACTTCAACATCCGCAAGAACCTGCTCGAGTACGACGATGTGATGAACCTGCAGCGCCGCAACATCTACGAGATGCGGCGCCGGGCGCTGATGGGCGAGAAGATCCGCGAGATGATTGTCGCCGCCATCGACGCGCTGGTCGACGACTACCTCAGCGAGTCGGCGCCCTCGAACGTGCACCCCGAGCAGTGGAAGATCGACAAGCTCAAGGCGCGCCTCCAGACCGTCTTCAACGTGAGCTG
>JBJONS010000715.1:0-11743 GCA_046051725.1 Pseudomonadota bacterium
GGCCGGACAGGAGGTCAGCGCACCGACTCAGGCCTTGGACAAGCCACCGTCGATGGGCAGCAGGTGCCCCGAGCGCACGCGCTTGGTCTCGAGGTAGGCGCGGTTGTGCTCGTTGGGGGCCATCACGTGCGGGATGCGGTCGACCACGGTGATGCCGTTGTCGAGCAGCCCCTGGCGCTTGTTGGGGTTGTTCGACATCAGCGCCACGCTCTTGATGCCGAGCAGGCGGATGATGTCGGCGGCGACCTCGTAGGTGCGCAGGTCGTCGTCAAAACCCAGCGCGTGGTTGGCCTCGACCGTGTCCATGCCCTGGTCTTGGAGGGCGTAGGCGCGGATCTTGTTGACGAGGCCGATGCCGCGGCCCTCTTGGCGCAGGTAGATGACCACGCCGCGCTCGGCCGCGCCGATGTGGCGCAGGCCGGCCTCGAGCTGGTCGCGGCAGTCGCAGCGCAGGCTGCCCATGATGTCGCCGGTGAAGCACTCGCTGTGGAGCCGCACAGGCACGTTCTCTTCGCCGCGGACATCGCCGTGGACAACCGCGCCGGTCTCGACCCCCTCGAGCGGGCACTCGAACGCGTAGACCCGAAAGTCACCGTAGCGGGAGGGCATGCGCGCCTCGGCGCGCAATGTGGCGTGGCGCGCCGTCGCGAGGGTCGGGCGGGGGTGGTGCTTGCTCATGTCTGCCTCGGAGAGGAGGAGGCCGTCACGCGGGTCAGGGACCCTTGGCCGCGGGGACCGCGGCGTTGGCCACGTGAAGTGCCGGTTCAGGTCGGCGCTCACCGACCGCCACTGGTGTATCGGCAGCCGGGCCGCCGTCAACGCATATGGTTTGTAAATGCTTTCGCAGCGGCTTTGCCCCAGGACGGCGCGGCGGTCTGCGGGCTATGGGGCGCGCCCTTGGAGCGCCCATGTCGTCCACCTCTGCCCCGACGCCCACTCTACAGCCCGACCTCAGCGGGCGCCATGTGCTCGATGTGCTCACCGAGCGCGGCTTCGTCCAGCAGACCACAGACCCGGTGGCCCTGCGCGCGGCGCTCGCGGCCCCGGGCCTGACCTTCTACGTGGGCTTCGACCCGACCGGCGAGAGCCTGCACGTCGGGCACCTTCTGCCGATGATGGCCATGCGCTGGCTGCGCGAGGCCGGCCACCGCCCGGTGGTGCTGATGGGCGGCGGCACGGCGCGGGTCGGCGACCCGAGCGGCAAAGACCGCACCCGCGAGCTGCTCGACGACGCCCGCATCGAGGCCAACCTCGACGGCCAGCGGCCCCAGTTCGGCCAGGTGGTGGGCCCGCTGCAGCAGCTGGGCGCCGCCGACTGGGCGACCCTCGCCGCGGGCGGGCCCCGGCCCGAGGCCGGCGCGCTGATGGTCAACAACGCGCACTGGCTGATGGGCTGGGGCTACATCGACTTCTTGCGCGAGGTCGGTCGGCACTTCTCGGTCAACCGCATGCTGTCGGCCGAGAGCGCGCGCCTGCGCCTCGAGCGCGACCAGGGCCTGAGCTTTATCGAGTTCAACTACCACCTGCTGCAGAGCTTTGATTACCTTGAGCTCTGGCGCCGCCTCGGCTGCACGCTGCAGCTCGGCGGCGATGACCAGTGGTTCAACATCCTCGGCGGCGTCGATCTGGTGCGGCGCGAGGGCGGGCCGGCGGTGCACGCGATGACCACGCCCCTGCTCGCGACCGCCGACGGCAAGAAGATGGGCAAGACCGAGAAGGGCGCGCTGTTCCTCAGCGCTGCCCAGGTGAGCCCCTTTGAGTTCTTCCAGTACTGGATCAACGTGGTGGACGCCGATGTGGGCCGCTTCCTGCGGCTCTACACCTTCTTGCCCCTCGAGCGGGTGCGCGCGCTCGAGGCCCTGACCGGGGCCGACATCCGCGAGGCCAAGCGGGCCCTGGCCTTTGAGGTGACCTCGATCATCCACGGGCCCGAGGCGGCCACCGCGGCGATGCAGGCCGCCCAGGCCCTCTTCTCCGGCGGCGCCGACGCCGAGGCGCCCACCGTCGCGGTGAGCTTCCCGATCGGCGTGCTCGACGCGCTGATCGCCGCCGGGCACGCCAAAAGCAAGGGCGAGGGGCGGCGGCTCATCGCCCAGGGCGGCGTGAAGCTCGGCGAGGCGCGGGTCGATGACCCCGATCAGGTGATCCCCGGACCGTGCCTGCTCTGGAAGGGCAAAAAGCAGGCGGTCCGCCTCACCTCGGACTAGTCCGTAGGGGTTTGGCTCCGGGCGCACGTGGTAGGCTCTGCGGGTGCGTGGGGCTGGAGGCGGGCGATGGACACGGTGGCACAACCCCAGAAGCCCAAGGTCCTCATCATTGAGGATGAGCCGGCGGTCGCCCGGGCGCTGCAGCGGGCCCTGCGCAACTACGAGGTGCAGACCGTGGGCAGCGTGCCCGAGGGCGTCGACGCGCTGGCCGACGCCGGGGGCGCGGTCGTCGCGGTGCTCTGCGACCTGCACATGGCCGGCCAGCCCCTGCAGGCCTGGGACTTCCACCGCCTCGTCGAAGAGCGCCTGCCTGACGAGCTCCCGCGCATCACCTACATGCACGGCGGCCTCTACACCGCCGAGAGCACCGACTTCGTCGCCCGGGTGCGGGCCCAGCACCCCGTCCTCGCCAAGCCCTTGATGCCGCAGGCGCTGCGCGAGTTCGTGCAGGTCTTCGTCGACGCCGGCGCGGCCTCGGCCTCGGCCTGCGCGGTCCGGCTCGGCTGCTGGGGCGGCGAAGAGCGCTGAGACCGGCGGGGCGCCTTCGGCCCCCCTCCGCGCGTCGCCGGGGCCCCGGCCGCCGCTCCGCCTGCGGCGGGATCGGCGCCCGCCCGGCTCGGTCGCTGCGCGACGTCCGCTGCGGTCGGCCGGGCGCGTGCTGGTGCCTCGTCGAGAATGACGCGCATCACGCTTGAAACGGCGAACGCCCGCCCTCGGGAGGTCCCGGGGCGGGCGCTGCGGCGTGGGGCGGCGGTGGCCGCCGGCCGGCTCAGAGGTGGTCGGCCTTGCGGCGCAGGGTCTTGCGGTCCTCTTTGAAGCCGCCGGCGTCGGCGGCCTTGACCGCGGCGTCGTACAGCGTCTTGGCCGCGGTCTTGTCGCCGCGCTCGACCGCGAGCTCGGCGAGGCGCTGGTTGGCCACCATCACCTTGCGCCAGTCGCGGGTCTCGCTGGCCGGACCGATGCTGGCGCGCAGGGCGTCGGCGCCCTCGGTGCGCTCGCCGATCTCGAGCAGGGCCTGGCCCATGTTGAACAGCAGCTCTTTGAGGAAGGGGCGGTCCTGCGGGCTGGCCTTCTGGCGCGACTGCCGGAAGAGGCTGACCGCCTCGGTGGGCCGCTTGAGCATCAGGTGGAAGAAGCCCAGGTTGTAGAGGTCGACCGGCTCAAAGCGCTCGAACTTCAGCGTGCGGGTCAGCTCGAGGGCCCGGTTGCCGGCGGTCATCGCCGCCTCCCAGTTGCCGAGGCTGGCCTGGGCCTGGGCGAGCAGCGAGACCGCGGCCCGCTCTTGCACGCCCGCCTGCAGCTGCTGGGCGATGCGGACGACCTGGTTGAGCACGTCGGCGGCCTTGCTGCCCTGGCCGGCGACCAGCAGGGTCTCGCCGAGCGCGAGGCCCGAGTTGAGGGCGAGCTGGCCGATGCCGGCCTTGCCCGCGATCTCGTTGGACCGGCGGAAGTGCTCGATGGCCTCGTCGTTCTTGCGGCCGCGGCGGGCGACGTGGCCCCGCACGAACTCGCCCTGGGCCTGGATCGGCGGCACGTTGGCCGCCGCTTCGGCCGACCGGACGTGGTCGAGCGCGGCGTTGGTGTTGCCGTCGTTGAGCTCGATCATCGCGAGGTGGCCCTCGATCTCGGCCACCTTGAACGCGTCGCCGAGGCCCTTGTAGAGCTTGAGCGCGTCGTTGGCGCGGTCGCGGGCCCGGTAGAGGTCTTGCCGGCGCAGGTCGAGCTGGCTGCCTTCAAACAGCAGCCAGGCCTGCATCGGGCGGTCGGCCTTGTCGGTCGCCCACTTCATGGCCTCGTTGTAGAGCTGGTCGGCCTGGTTCACGTCGCCGCCGCTCTTGATCATGCGGTCGAGCAGGTGCATGAACACGGTGCGGCGCAGCGGGTCGGGCCACGCCACCTCGTCGAAGTAGCGCACCAGATCGTGGGTCATGGCCCACATCTGGGGCTGGTCGGCGCCGAGCGCCATGCTGCGCAGCACGCTGGCCCGGTTGGCCTCGCCGTACTCGGCGTACATGCGCAGGGTCTTGGTCAGGTAGGCGTAGCCGCGCGGCACGAGCACGCGCTCGAGCACGCTGGCGACGCGGGCGCCCAGCGCGCGGTCTTCGTCGGTGGTGTGGCGGGCGAGCACGCTCTCGCGCAGCAGGGCCTTGTGGAACTGGTAGATCCAGGTGCCCAGCGGCTGGCTGAACTGCAGCTCGGCGTAGACGCCCTCGGTGGCGTCGAGCAGGTCGTCGACGCTGTCGCGCTCGAGGCCGGCCATGTCGGCGAGCATGCCCGAGGGGAAGCTCAGGCCGAGCAGGGCGGCGATGTGCGCGCACTTCTCGGCGTCGGCGGCGGTGGCCTTGGGGCGGCCGCCCTCGGCCGCCTCGCCGTCGTCCTCGAGCTCGTCGGCGTCGGGCGTGACGTCGGCGATGTCGGCGAGGGTGACCGCGCTGAGATCGTCGGTCAGGCGGCCCTTGTCACCGAGCCAGTCGACCAGCTCGGCCACAAAGCCGGGCCGGCCGCCGGCGATGCGGGCGAGGTGCTCGGCGTTGCCAGCGATGTCGACGCCCTTGCTCGCGGCGTAGAGGCTGACCTCGGCGCCGGTCCAGGCGCCGAGAACGACCTCGTCGAGGTCGTCTTTGCGGCGCTCGAGCATGTCGAGCAACGGCAGCGCGACGCCGGCCTTGCCCGCCTCGCTGAAGCTGTCGTGGCTGAGGATCGCGAGCAGCTTGAGCTCGCCGTCATCCTCGCCGAGGGCCTCGTCGAGCAGGCCCTCGAGCAGGGTGAAGATGCCGGTGCTGTGGCAGTTGGTGAGGCCCTGGACCTCGAGCAGCACCGGGTGCTTCCGGGCGATGCCCAGCGCGATCTCGACCAAGCCGATCAACGGGTTGTCGCGCGGCATGATGACCTGGAACTCGGTCTCGCCGGCCTTGGGGGCGCCGTTCTTGAGGCCCTCGATGAAGGCCTGGTACCAGCGCTGGACCCGCTGGGGCTGGGTCGGCAGCGCGCTGTTCAGCGTCATCTCGACCTTGCCGCGCAGGCCCGGGCTGCGGTGCAGGGTCTGCAGCAGGCCGGCGTAGAGGCGGATCAGCGTGTTGACGCCGTCTTGCTCGTCGCTGAGCGCGACGCGCCACAGGATGGCCCCCTCGTCCTCGGCCGCGACGCCGCGGGCCAGCTCACCGACCATCGCCCGCTTGCCGCCGCCCAGCGGCGCGTGGAGGCGCACGAAGCGGGGCTCGCCCTGGCGCGCGGCGGCCCAGTGCTCTTTGAGGACAGCGAGGTCAGCGTCACGCGCGACGTAGAGGTTCGGGGAGGTCGCTTCGGCCACGGGATCTGCTCCAGCTCGGTGGGGGCGGTCGGGCGCCGGCGGGCGGCGCGGTCGGTGGGGCGCGGGGCCCGTCGACCAGACCAGGGGGAGGGGGTGCGCTGCGGCGCGGGTCAATCGGCGGGTCGGCGCCCGGGTTGAGCCAGGTGGGCCCAAGGGGTGTGGAGAGGCCGCGCGCGGCCGCGGGCCCCTGGCGCGGGTCACCGCGGCCGTTCGCGCCGGCCTGTGGCGCGGCGGGGGAGGGGGTGTCGCCCGAGCCGAGCCGCGCGCCGTCGCTCTCGCCAGCGGACCAGACGCCCGGTCGTTTATAGGGAGGGACCGGGGCCGTCCACCGGCGGGCCGCGCGCCCGCCCGCGCCCGCTATAGTAGGGGTCGCTGCGCGGCAGGCCCGCGGGTCGCTCCGCCGGACCGGCCCGCCCCCGCGGCCCGGCGCGCTCTGGGCCCCGCGGGGGGCGCCCGCCCGTCACCTCCGCGCCCGTCACCTCCGCGCCCGTCACTTCCGCGCCCGTCACTTCCGCGCCCATCACCTCCGCGCCCCGCGCCGCCGCTGGAGCTCCGCCTGATGTCCACCGTCCCCCGCCGCCTCTGGCCCGCCCCGCTGCCCCTCCTCGCGCTCGCCTCGGTGGGCCTCACGGCCTGCGGCGCCGAGGACGCCGTGCCTGACCTCGTCTACGAGGTGACGGTCGAGAGCGTGGTCGACGACGGCAGCCTGTCGACCGACTGCATCGCCGAGGGGCGGGTCTACTCCGAGACCTTCAGCTACGAGATCTTCGTCAACGAAGAAGAGCTCTCCCTCTCGGTCGACGGCGAGAGCTTCGCCATCGGCTCGCGCAGCGGCTGCGCCCTGTCCTACACCTCGGCCATCTGGCTCGAAGAGCGCCCGAGCGGCGACCTGCGCTGGATCATCCGCGGCGAGGCCGACTACGAAGGCGCCGCTGGCGGCTGCGACCTGCCCGATGGGGTGGACTGGCAGGGCACCGAAGAGGTCGAGGTGGTCGAGTCGGCCGACGAGGCCGTGCCCGCCGGCTGCACCTACCAGCTGCAGACGACCGGCCGCTACGTCAGCGGCGGCTGAGCGCGCCCCCGCGGCCGCCCCCGCCAGACCGCCGTGCCGCCCACGGCCCCGACCGACCGGAGCCCCCGCGTGAGCACCCTGCAGCCTGCCCCGGTCGCCCGCATCAAGGCGACCCCTGACGCCGAGGACTCCGCCGCGATCCGGGCCGCCGCGGTCGACTTCCAGCGCGCAGCCGCCGCGGTGCGCGAGACGGTGCGCGGCAAAGACGCCGTGGTCGAGCTCGCGCTCATCGCGGTGGTCGCGGGCGGCCACGTGCTGCTCGAAGATGTGCCCGGGGTGGGCAAGACCACCCTGGCCAGCGCGCTGGCCGCCGCGCTGGGCGGCGCGCTGCGCCGCATCCAGTTCACCAGCGACCTGCTGCCGGGCGACATCACCGGCGTGCCGGTGCTCGAGGCGGGGGGCTTTCGTTTTCGCCCGGGGCCGATCTTCGGCAACATCGTGCTGGCCGATGAGATCAACCGGGCCACCCCCAAGACCCAGTCGGCCCTGCTCGAGGCGATGACCGAGCGCCGGGTCACGGTCGATGGCGAGCGCCACCCGCTGCCCACCCCCTTCGCGGTGCTCGCGACCCAGAACCCGACCGACCACCACAGCACCTTCGCCCTGCCCGACAGCCAGCTCGACCGCTTCTTTGTGCGGCTGTCGATGGGCTACCCCGAGCGCGAGCACGAGCGCGACATCCTGCGCAGCGGCGGGCTGCGCGCCGCCCGCTTCCCGGCCGCGCTGAGCCTCGCCGAGACCGCTGCCTTGTGCGCGGCGGTCGACCGGGTCGCGGTCCACCCCGAGGTCGAAGACCTGCTGCTCGAGCTGGTCGGCCGCACCCGGGCCGACGCCCGCTTGCTGCGCGGGGTCAGCACCCGGGGCGCCGAGGCGCTGCTGCGGGCCTGCCGGGCCCGGGCGATCGGCCAGGGCCGCGCCTTCGTCATCCCCGACGACCTGCTCGCGCTGGCCGAGGCGGTGCTGGGGCACCGGGTGCTGCCCCGGGTCGAGGGGGAGCGCGGCGGCGGGGAGCGCGCCGTGCGGGCCATCCTCGCCGAGGTCTTCTCCGGGTGAGCGGGGGAGGCCTGGCGGCCCTGCGCGCCCGCCTGCGCGCGCGCGAGGCGGCCTGGGAGCGGGATCGCGGCCTGGTGCGCCCGACCCGCGAGGGCGGCTGGTACCTCGCCGTGCTCGCCGGCGTGCTCGTCGCGGCGGTCAACACCGGGAACAACCTGCTCTACGTCATCCTCGCCACGCTGATGGCGATCATGGTGGTGAGCAACCTGCTCGCCGAGTGGAACCTGCGCGGCCTGCGGCTGCGCCGCCGCCTGCCCGAAGAGCTCTTCGCCGAGGTCGACGCGCCTGGCGCGATTGTCGTCGAGAACCACCGCCGCTGGGGCCGGGCCTTCGCGCTCGAGCTGCGCGAGCTCGACGCCGATGGCGGCGCCCTGGCCGAAGGGCGGGTCGGCTTGGTCGAGCCGGGCGGCGCGGCCGAGGCCCCGGCCCGCTGGCGCCTGCCGGCCCGCGGGCCCCAGCCCCTGCGGGCGCTGCGGGTCGAGAGCCGGTTCCCCTTCGGTCTGCTGCGGCGCTGGCGCACCCTCGACGTGCCGGAGCAGGTCTTGGTGTTCCCCCGGCCCGACCGCGGCGCGCCGCCCCCGCGCCCGGCCGGGCCCGGCCACGCCCGCCCCGACAGCCGGGCCCGCGGAGGCGCCGGCGATCTGCTCGGTCTGCGCGACTACGCGCCCGGCGACGCCCCCCGCGACCTGCACTGGCTGACCACCGCCCGGGTCGGCCGCCCAGTCGTGGTGCTGCGGGAGGCCGACAGCAGCGAGGAGCTGCGGGTGGTCGTGCCGCCGGCCGCGGGCGAGGCGCTGGAAGACGCGCTGCGCCAGGCCGCCGGCGCGGTGGTCGCCGGCCTCGACGCCGGCAAGGCGGTCGGCCTCGAGCTGGGCGGCGAGCAGATCCCGCCCCGGGCCGGGCCGCGGTGGCGGCGCCTGCTGCTCGAGCGCCTCGGCGGCTATGGCCTCGTGGAGGGCGCTTGAGCGCGGTGGCCGCCCCAGCCTCCGGCCCGCGCTCGGCCGACGCCCTGCGCCGCCGGGTGGTGGCCGGCGTTGGGGCCCTGGCCCTGGGCGCGCTGGCCTTGTCGGGCGAGAGCAGCGCGCTCATCGCGCTGATCGCCGGCGTGGCCTGGGCGGCGGGCCTACTGCGGGGCGGGGCGCCGGGCGCCGACGCGCTGCACCTGTGGCGGATCGCGAACACCTCGGCGCTGGTCATGGCCATCATCGCGGTGTTCTTGGTGAGCAGCCGCCTCGCCGTTGGGGCCGCGCTGGTCAGCTACCTGCTCGTGCACCGGGCCTGGACCGGGCGATCGGCCACCGACGACCGGGTGAGCCTGCTGCTCTCGACCCTGCTGCTGTTGCTGTCGTGCATCCTGAGCTTGCACCCCGCCTTGATGCTGGTTTTTGCTGGCTTTGGCCTGCTCGCGCCCCACGCGCTGATGCTCTGCCTGCTGTCAGAGCACCTGCCGCCCCGGGCGGCCGCGCCCCGCCTCGGCGCGCTGTGGGCGGTCGGCCCGGCGGTCTTGGCCCTGAGCGGGGCGCTGTTCGTCGTGCTGCCCCGCGTGCAGGGCGGGGTGGGCGCCGGTCTGGGCCCCGAGGCGCTGCCGGGCTTCCAGGATCGCGTGCAGCTCGGTGACCACGCGATGTCGCGCTTCAACCCCGACGAGGTGCTGCGGGCCACCATCACCGACCAAGACGGGGCCCCGGTCCTGCCGCCGATCTACATGCGCGGCGTCGCGATGGACACCTTCGACGGCGCCGGCTGGCAGCGCGAGCCCTTCAACCCCCAGCGGCTCAACGCCTGGCCCGCCGAGCCGGGCACCCCCCGCTGGTGGCGGTCCGAGGTCAGCCAGGTCAACCACACCAACGACGTGCTGTTCGCGCCGCCCGAGGTGCACGCGGTGCGGCCCGAGGGCGAGAGCTTCCGCCTGCGCATGGACATGAGCCGGAACCTGCGGGGCGCGGCCGCCATCGGGGTGCTCCGCTACACCACCTGGAGCGTGCCCTACGCGCCGGGTGAGCCGCCGGCCGACTCCAAGGCCATCCGCCAGCGCGAGGCCGGCCTGGCCCGCCTCGAGGCCGCGGTGCTCAAGAGCCAGCTGTGGACCGAGCTGCCCGACGACCTCGACCCCGAGATTGGCGCGCTGGCCGTGACCCTCGCCGAGCAGGCTGGTCCTGGGGCCGGGCCGGCCCAGCGCGCGGCGGCGGTGGTGCGCCACCTCAGCGGCTTCTCCTACACGCTCGACCCGCAGCCCGAGCACGCCGGCCAGCCCCTGTCGGCCTTCCTTTTTGAGAGCCAGGCCGGCCACTGCGAGTACTTCGCCACGGCGCTGGCGGTCTTGCTGCGGGCCCAGGGCACGCCGGCGCGGGTGGTCAACGGCCTCTACGGCGGCGAGCTCAACCCCTACGGCGGCTTTGTGGTCTTTCGCCAGCAGGACGCCCACTCGTGGGTCGAGGCCTGGATCGACGGCCGCTGGGTGCTGCTCGACGCCACGCCGGCCCTGGACGGCGGCGCCTCGCGGGGCCTGCTCGCCCAGCTCTCGGACCTTTTTGTCGGCGGCACCCGCAGCCTGATGCTCGACTTCGACCTCAGCGCCCAGCTCGGCGGCCTCAGCCGGCTCGCCGAGGCCCTGCGGGGCCAGAGCGGCGCGGTGCGCGGTCTCGCCGCGGTGGCCGTCGTGATCGGCGTCTGGGTCGGCGTGCGGCGCGGCCTCAAGGCCCTGGCGGGGCCCGCGCCCGGACCGGCCCCCGGCCAGCTGGCCCGGCGCTACGCCGACGGCCTCGCGCTGGCCAAGGCCCGCGGCTGGACGCCCCCCGTCGGGCTGCCTCCGCTGCGGCAGGCCGAGGCGATGGTCGCGGTCGCCGGGGCGGAGCTGGCGCCCCTCTCCTCCCTCGCCTGGCTGTCCTACCGCGAGACCTACGGCGGAGAGCCGGCCAGCGCGCTGCTCCCCGAGGCGGCCGCCGCGCTCGCCGCCCTGCGGGCCCTGCCCAAGCGGCCGCGCGTCACGCCGGTGGAGCCGGCAGCGGCGGCGGCGGGCCCGCTGCGGGCGCCGGCGGGGGCTCAGGCCGAGGCGCCGGAGATCCGTCCCCGGGGCTGACCTCCGCCACCCAGGAGCCGCCCATGCCGCGCCCCCCCCTCTCCGCCCTCGGGCCGCTCGCCGCCCGCCTCCGCTCGTCGCTCGCCGAGGGGCCGCTGCTGCGCGGGCTCATCGTCGCCACCCTCGCCGGCCTGCTCGGGGCTGAGCTGGTCTCGGGCGAGGGCGCCGCCCTGGCCCTGCGGGCCGGCGGGCTCGCGCTGGTCACGGTGATCAGCGTGCTGGTCGCCGCCCTGGTGCCCGCGCCCGCCGCGCTGCTGCGTGCGGGTCCGCGCGGACCCGCTGCTGGCTGAGGTGCCCGAGGGGGCGGACGGGATAGGCGCGCCCGGCCCGGCCCAGCGCCCCGGGGGAGGTGCCCCATGTCCAGCCCGCCCTCGGAGCGCGCCCCCTTGCTGCCGCCGCTCTACGCGTGGCCGCTGGCGCTGCGGGCCGCCCCCCTCGGCGCCGGCGCCGGCGGGCTCAGCGGCGGCTTCGAGCTGCTGCGGCTGGCGATGGGCGGCGCGCTGCCGCTCACCTTCGGCGAGGGCGCGGCGCTCGCGGCCTGCGCGGTGCTGCTCGGGGCGGTGACCGGCGCAGTTTTCGGTCTGCTCTGCGGTGTGCTCGTCGGCCTCCCCCGCGGGCTGCGGGCGGTGGGCAGCCCGAAGGCCCAGGGGCTCGCGCTCGGCCTGACCGCCGCGGCCCTCGGCCTCTTTCACATGCAGCCGGCCATGGCCCTCAAGCTGCAGCAGGGCTTGCCCACCGCCGCGCTGTCGCTCGGCCTCGCCAACCTCGGCGTGTTTGGCGTCATCTACTTCAACGCCGCCTATTGGCTGCGCCGCGAAGAGATCGGCGAGCGGCGCCGCCTCGGCTTCACCCTGCTCGGCCCGGCGGCGGGCCTGCTGCTCGGCTTGGCCTGCGCGGCCAGCGTCGCGACCCGTTCGTATGGCAGCGCGGCGGCGCTCGAGGACGACCCCTCGGTCGTCGTCATCACCGTCGAGGGCTTGGGTCTGGGTCAGCTCGGGGTCGAGGCGGGGCTCAGGCCGGGC
>JBJONS010000716.1:0-3001 GCA_046051725.1 Pseudomonadota bacterium
GCCCGCGGGCGGGCCCTGACCGTGGCCGCCGGCGCGGCGGGGCTGCTCGCCGCGGGCGCGGGCGCGTGGCTGGTGATCCAATGGTGAGGGCCGCGCGCGCGCTGCTGCCGCTGGCTGTGCCTGTTCTCGGCGCGGTCGCCTGCAATTGGGTGAGCAAGGCCGAGGTCGAGCAGGCCCTTGACCGGGATGGAGATGGGCTGCCTTGGCCGGATGACTGCGATGATGCGGATCCACAGGTGCAGACCGGCTGTGGCGGTGCCGCGGATGGGGCTGAGGGCGGGGATGGCGCGGACGGCGCCGATGGCTCCGATGGGGCGGACGGGGCCGACGGCACCGATGGGACCGACGGCGCGGATGGGACCGACGGCACGGATGGGACCGACGGGACCGACGGCACGGATGGGACCGACGGCACGGATGGGACCGACGGCACCGACGGCGGAGATGGCGGCGTGGTCGTCCTCTTCGAGGGCGTGCAGACGGCAGAGGACGCCGAGCTGAGCGTCGTCCCCAGCACCGCGGGGGTGGTGGGGCTCGGCGCGCTGGCGGGCACCGGCGGGTACAGCGCCGCGGGCCTCCGTCGGGTGCTGATCGGGGCGCCGGGCCGCAACGCCGCGTGGTGGCTCGAGCTCGACGCGGGCGCCGTGAGCCCGATCGCCCTGCCCGGCGCGCCCAACGTCGAGCTCCCCGGGGCGGCGCGGCTCAGCCTGACCGTGCAGCCCCTCGGGCCTGCCGGCGAAGATGGCGTCCTGGTGGGTGGCTTCACCGTGTGGGGCGCCGACGAGGGCCTGGGTCAGGTCGCGGTGCTCGGGGCCGACGCCCTGCGAGAGGGGGTGGCGCTGCGCCGCTGCGCCGACTCGGCGGCGGGGGACTGCGCGGCCACGTCCGGTGGCGTCGGCTTCGGTTTCGCCGAGATTGACGTCGACGGCGATGGGATCGGCGAGCTGTGGGCGACCCGTCGGGATCCCGCAGGCGGCCCGCCGCTGCTGTGGTCCGATGGGCCGTTCACGCCGGCCAGCGCAGACCTCGAGATGAGCCCGGCCGAGATCACCGGCTGGTCCTCGTCCGCCGGCCACCGGTCCTGGGGGGTCTGGGACGCCGAGGACATCGACGGGGACGGCTACTCCGACGTGCTGGTCACCGGCACCCCCGAGAGCGCGGTGGTCTTCGGCGCCGTCCGGGGGCGCATGGAGCTCACGGCCATCACCGGCGCCGACGACTCCACCGCCTGGACCGACGCCCACGGCCGGCCGGGTGGCGACATGGACGGCGACGGCTTCGCCGATCTGCTGCTGCCCAGCGACGGCAACCTGCAGCTCGTTCCTGGCGCGGCCCTGGGCGCGCCGCGGCCGGCGACCTACGCCATGAACCTGGGGAGCGGGTCGCGGTGGGCCTGGGCGGGCGGGCTGCAGTCGCTGGCGCCTCCGGTCGACATCAACGGAGATGGCCTGATGGACGCCGTCCTCATCGAGCAGCTCACCGACGGGCTCGCGCTGCGGGGGCTGACCGGCTGGAGCACGGCCCCGACGGCGAGCTGGCAGGTGACCGGCCTGCCGGCTGGCGCCACCGCCTCGCGGATCGACGTGCTGCAGGGTGAGGATGGGCCGCGGGTGCTGGTCGGCCTGCCGGGCTTCGATGGCAGCGGTGACGACGGTCCCGGCGCGGTGCTGATCTTTGGGCCGACCGGCGCGCGGCCATGAGCGGACGGCGCTACACGCTGCGCACGGTGCTCGGCCAAGGCGCGCAAGGCACCGTCTACCTCGCTGATCTCAGCGGAGAGGCTGGGTTCTCGCGCCAGGTCGCCCTCAAGCTCATCCGCGAGGGGCTCGACCAGCGCGGCGCCTACGCCCGGCGGCTGCGGGACGAGGCCCGGCTGCTCGCGCTGGTGCGGCACCGCGCGGTGGTCCACGTGGACGCGCTCGTCCAGATCGGCGGCCAGTGGGCCATTGTGCTCGAGTATGTCGACGGCGTCAGCCTCGCCGACCTGCTGCAGCTCGGCCCGCTGCCCTTGGGCGCGGCGCTCGAGGTGATGGCCGAGGTGGCCGCCGCCCTGCACGCCGCCGGGGCGGCCCGCGGGCCCGAGGGCCAGGTGCTGCAGCTCTGCCACCGCGACCTCAAGCCGAGCAACGTGCTGCTGACCGGCGCGGGCGAGGTCAAGGTGCTCGACTTTGGGATCGCGCGGGCGCCCGGCGTGGCCCGCGAGGCCCGGACCCGCGCCGCCGGGGTGATCGGCACGCCGGGCTACCTCGCCCCCGAGGCGCTCGACGGCAGCGCCCAGGTGGGCCCGCCCGCCGATGTCTTCGCGCTCGGCGTGCTGCTCGCCGAGCTGCTGCTCGGGCAGCCGGTGGGTCAGCTCTGGCCCGATCCGGAGACCTGGGAGCTGCGGGTCGAGGCCCTCGCCGACCGCTCCGCCCGCGCGGTGGAGGAGCTGCACCCGCCGGCCGGGCCCGCCCTGCGCGCCTTGCTGCGCAGCCTGCTCGAGCGCGCGCCGGACCGCCGCCCGAGCGCCCGTGAGGTGGATCGGGCCCTGCTCGATCTGCGGGCCCGCATCCCGGCCGAGCCCCTGCGGTACTGGGCCGAGCGCGCCGTGCCCGAGGCGCGGGCCCGGGCGCCGCTGCCCAGCGGAGAGGGCGATCCGCTGCTCGGGCGGACCCTGAGCGAGGGCGGGGCGGAGGAGTTCGGCGAAGGCGCGGCGGCCGCGACCCTGGTGCCGGAGGCCGACCCGCCGTCGCCGGGCCCCGCGCCGGTCCGGCCGGCGTCGACCGACGCGGCGGACGAGGATGAGGTGGACGAGGTCCTCGACCCGGCGGAGGCGCCGGTCCTGCGCCCGGCGGCCCGGCCCGCGCCGCGCCCCGCCGCGCCCGCGCCCGCGGGGCCCCTGCCGATGGACCCCGGCGCGACCTTCGTCGGCGCGCGGGGCAAGGTGCTCAGCGGGCTGATGGCCCGCCAGGACACTGAGATCCGCGTCATTCCCAAAGAGAAGCGCCCCGCACCCCCGCCG
>JBJONS010000717.1:0-5325 GCA_046051725.1 Pseudomonadota bacterium
AGCGGGCCGAGGCGGAGTGCGGCGGCCGCGAGCCGAGCATCGACGCGCTGTGGGCGGCGGCGCGGGAGTGCAGCAAGCCCGAGTTCAAGGGCCTCGCCGAGCACGTGATCCCCCGGTACACCTGGACCGACCTCATCCTCACCGAGAAGGTCAAGAACCAGCTCCAGCACCTCAGCGACTACTTGGCGCAGCAAGAGACGGTCTACCACCGCTGGGGCGCGAGCAAGGTCCGGGCGCGCGGCTTCGGCATGAAGGCGCTGTTCTCGGGCGGGCCGGGCACCGGCAAGACCATGGCCGCCGAGGTCATCGCCCACACGCTCGGCCTCGACATGTACCGGGTCGACCTCAGCTCGGTGGTCAGCCGCTGGGTCGGCGAGACCGAGAAGAACCTCAAAGAGATCTTCGACGCGGCCGAGGGCGGCACGGCGGTCATCCTCTTTGACGAGGCCGACGCGCTGTTCGGCTCCCGCGGCGACGTCAAGCAGGCCCAGGACCGCTTCGCGAACCAAGAGGTCAGCTTCTTGCTGCAGCGCCTCGAGGTCTTCGAGGGCTGCGCGATCTTGACCACCAACCTCCAAGAGAACATCGACGAGGCCTTCCTCCGCCGGTTCGGCGCGGTCATCGAGTTCCCGATGCCCACCGCCGTGCAGCGCCGCCAGCTGTGGCTCAAGGCGATCCCCGAGAACGCCCCCCGGGACCCCGATCTCGACGTCGACCGCCTCGCCGATCAGTTCATCCTGGCCGGCGGCAACATCGTCAGCGCGGCGATCAACGCCTGCATCCTGGCCGCCACCCGCAAAGAGAAGGTGGCCATGCGCCACGCGGTCGAGGCGATCGGCCGCGAGATGGTGAAGATGGGCAAGCAGGTCAGCCGGGTGCACTTCGGCGAGTTCTACGACTTCGTCAAGGACCTCTGATCGGCCCAGAGGAGCCGAGACAACCAGGGGAGGGCCGGCCTGCGCCGCCCTCCCCTCGTCACATCGCCGTGATCGGCGCGCCTGACGCTACTTCAGCGGACGCGGGCCCTCGAGGGCCTCGATGGTGCCGTCGTCGTTGAGGCGGCCCATCCAGCCCGAGAGCCCATAGAGCTGGCCGGTCGAGACCTGGCCGAGGCTGTTGCCGGGGTTGCCGGTCGTCGCGACCTCGCTGTAGGCGAGCAGCCCCAGCGTCGGGTCGAAGCGGGCCTGGGTGGCGCCGCTCATCTGGTAGGCGCCGACCTGGGTCGAGAGCTGGCTGCTGACGTTGCCTTTGCCCTGCCCGACGATGAAGACGGTGTCGCCCACCTTGCCGTCGACCTTGTAGCCGTGGGCGACGCCGCCGGTGGTGCCGACCATCGTGTGCAGCTCGTAGAACATCGGCATGCCGGCGTGCTTCCAGGGCTTTGCGCCCTCGCCATCCTTGGGCATCGACACCGACATCGGGGCCATGGTCCGCCGCATGATCTGGCGGAGCTGCTCGGCGATGTCGGTCTGGCGGTCGATGCCCTTGTTGACGCCCTCGAGGTCCAGCACGCGGATGGTGCCGTCGGGCTTGAGCTCCATCTCGACGCGGGCGTCCTTCATCAGGGCGGCGTACTCGGCCATCACGACGTCGAGGCGGGGCTGGTCGTCGCCGTCGCCCCGCGCCTCGATGGCGAAGGTGTCGACCTTGCAGATCACCTTCCAGCCCTTGCCGAGCGCCGCGCCCGTGCAGGACAGGTCGGCGGCGACCCCGGTCTGCAGCGCCCGGCCATCCATGTTCTTGGTGGCGAGGTAGCGGAAGCCGCGGGGCGTGTTGATCAACATCTCGACGTGGTAGCGGACCGGCTGGGCCTTGTTCCAGTCGACGGTGAGCGGACCGGCGGCGGCCTCGTCGAGGCCGAGGGCGAGCACGAGCAGAGCGGGCATCATCGGGCACCTCCCGGCCGCGCGCTGCCCGGCCGCCCCCGCCCATAACCCAGCGCCGGCGCGCGTCGCCGCGCCCGGAGGGTCTGCGGCGGCCGCGCGCGGTCTGCGCTCAGAAGGTCAGGCCGATGCCGATGTTGATGCCGAGCACCGGCTCGACCCGGTTCTCTTTGGTGTACGGGTTGCGCACGTTCTCGTCGGTCACGTCAAACTTGCTGCGGAACTCGGTGTCGCTGAGCTGGCCCCAGTCGGCGTAGTCCATCTGCAAGCTGCGCCGCCGGGCGATGGCCACGCCGCCCCGCAGGTCGAGATCGATCATCGGCCGCACGCGGCCCGAGGCCTCGGGCCAGGGCGGCTGCAGGGCCCAGCCAAAGTGGGCGGTCGTCTGCACGCTGTGGGGCACGTTCATCCAGCCGACCTGGGCGGCGAAGCGCGGCCCAAAGCCGATGCCCGCGTTGGGGCCCAACACGATGCCTGGACCGAAATACAGGTGCCGGTTGATCTTCCGGTTCATGTAGATCGTGTCGACGCCGGTGCAATCAAAGCTGCCGTCGTCGTTCTGCGCGCAGTCGTCGAAGCTGACCGTGCCGGTGTCGGTCGGCCCGATGTTGCCGGCCTCCCACGCCCGGTCGTAGTCGCCCGGGGTCTGGAAGTAGTCGGTGAACTGGTTGCCGCCGGCGTTGAGGCCCCACTCTGCGCCAAAGTTGATCATCAGGCGGTTGTAGTGCAGGCGCAGCTCAAAATCGAAGGGCACCACCGCCGAGCCGAGGCCGGGGTCGATGCGACCCGGGTCGACGATGTCATTGGGCGTGGGCTCGTTGATCTCGTCGTCGATCTTCGGTGAGCCCCAGTTGTAGGTCAGGCCGCTGCTGAACAAGAACGCGAAGCGCACCGGGAAGCTGTCGGGGCCGTTGCCCACCGACTCGAGGCGCGAGGCCTCTTTGTCCCACCGCCAGATCCAGGTCTGGTTGGGGTTGCCGTTCTCGGGCACCGCCACGAAGATGTCGGCCTTGGGGTGCAGCTTTTGGTAGATGGCCAGGTAGTTGAGGATGTCGCCGTCGAGCTTCGGGTAGCAGGCCGTCTTGTTCAAGAACAGCTGGTCCATGAAGTCGGTGCCCATCTTCTTGCGGGCCATGTCGCGCAGCGCGTAGTTCTTCTCTTCGAGCTTGAGCACGTCGATGCGCTCGGCGAGGCCGTGGCCGCTGTCTTTGCGCCGCAGGTAGATGTCGGTGCGGCCCAAGTACACATCGAGCTGGGCGTCGGCGTCGACCTCGACCGGGATGCCGTTGACCAGCACCTCGTAGTCTTTGCCGAAGGCCTCGACGTCGAAGTAGCCCTCTTGCTCAAAGTCGACCTTAAAGCTCGGGAAGTTGCCCTGCTGAAGCTGTCCGAGGTAGCCGCCGATGCTGCCGCTGAGGTCAGGATCGGTGATCTTGCTCATCAGCGCGGGCTCTTGGTAGGCCATCAGCGCGGCGAGGTACCAGTAGTAGTTGACGGTGATGCCGCCGACGAGCTCGTAGTTGGGGGGCGCTGAGTTGTTCTCGTTCTCGGCCGCCCGCCCAATCTGGGCGTAGAGCAAGAACAGCGGCTCGCGCAGGTTGACCCGGTCGACGAACCAGATCTTGTCCGAGATCCGCCGCAGCTCGTTGGCCTTCTGTCCCCAGGCCGAGGGCGAGAGCTGGTTCCAGCCGATGCCCTGGACCGCCTCGATCGCCGCCATCACCTCGGGGATGACCGTGTCGGGCACCACCGCCTGCTGCAAGGCGGGGATCACCGTGCGATCCGGCAGCTTGCGGCCGTTTTGGTAGAGGTCGACCTCGGGGAAGAACATCGCCTCGGTGCGGTCGGTGCGGCTGCGCACCTCGCGCTGCAGGGTGCCGTTCGTGTAGTCCGTGCTCGTGTTCTTGACCTTGAGCACGATGACCCGGGCGAGCAGCTCGCGGCGCTTCTTCTCGGCCTCGGCCTCGGCCTTCTTCTGCTCTTCGGTCTTCTCTTCGGCCGACTTCTCTTCTTTCTTCTTGAGCAGGGTGTCGTCAGGCGCGGCGATCGGCGCGAGCGGGTCAAGCTCTGGCGCCGCCGCGGCGGGGCCCACGACCAGGGTCAGCATCAGGGCAAACCACCGCAGGATCTGCCAGGGGGCGAGCGACATCGGGACTCCAAGGGCGGGCCGAAGCGGGAGCCGCCAGCCTATCAAGCCGGCGGGCCCCGCTCGGGCCATGGCGCGCGCAGCGCGCGGACACAGCGTGATGCACGTCATCTTCGGGGAGGCCACAGCCTCAGCGGCAGATCGCCGTGTTGCCCTCGATGGTGCAGGAGAGCGACTGACCGCCGCGGACGGGCCCATACTTCGCGGGCGGGCCGCCCTTGAAGTACACGGTGCAGTCCTCGCCGGGCACGCCGGAGACCGAGCCCGCGCCGCCGGCGAGGCTGCCGCGGCCGCGGAAGCCGCCCGGGCAGGACACCTCAAACGAGGTGTTCGGCGCGCCGCTCAGCCGGACCGAGACCGTGCCGCCGTTGGCCCGCGGCGCCGGGGCCGGCGCGCCGCCGCCGCCCGAGGCCGGCTTGGGCTTGGCCGCCCCGCCGCCGCCGCCGGTCTTGGGCTTGGGCGTCGGGGCCGGGGGAGGCGGCGCCGCCGTGTCCTCCTCGGCCTTCTTCTTCTTCTTTTTCTCTTTGGGCGCCGGCTCTGCGTCCACCTTGGCGACCGCGGGGGCCGGCTCTTCGGGCTTGCCGCTGCCGCGCAGCAGCACCGCGGCGACCGCGGCCACGCAGACCAGCAGCACCACCGCGGTCAAGATCGCGTAGACGCGGTGCGACTGGGTGCCCTCGGACGCGTCGGGCGCGGGCGGAGGCGCGGCGCCCCCGACCTGGAAGGGCGAGCCGCCGCCGCCGCCCGCAGCGCCGCCGTAGCCGACCATCGGCCCCTGGATCGCCATCGGGGGCTGCCCGTGGTGGCCGGGCATCGCCGCCGGCGAGGGCTGGCCCATCGGCGGCCGCATCGGCGGGGGCATCGGCGGACCGCCAGCGCCGGGCATCCCCGGCATGCCGGGCATCGGCGGCGGCGGGGCGCCGTGGGTGGGCGGGGGCGCGAAGCCGCCGGCGGGCGGCGGGCTGAAGCCGCCCGGGGCCGGGGCGGGGCCGGCGCCGCCGCGCTCGGCCTTCGGCGCGGGGATGGCGAAGAACGCGGTGGCGCTCGGGTCGCCCTTGACCGAGACCTCGTCATCATCGTTGTTCAGCGGCACCATCTGCAGCACGCCGCCCGCCTTGGGCGGCGGCGGCGGCGGGGCCGGGCGCTGGCCGTCCGGCTTGGGGGGCCCGCCGCCCGCGGGCGCGAAGGGGGTGGCGCGCGAGGCCGCGCCCCCGACAGGTGGGCGGGGCGGTCCGCCGCGGGTGTTGCTCATGTCGGCACCTCCGAAGCCCGGGGGTTCTTCCGGGGTCGGCGCGG
>JBJONS010000718.1:0-7770 GCA_046051725.1 Pseudomonadota bacterium
GCCCACCCCGGCGCCTGGCGGCTGAGCCACGCAGATTGCGGGGCGCGGCGGCGCGGGGCGATGCGCCTCGCGCCGCTCTCCTTTTTGGGGCGGCACCGGAGCACAGTTGACCCCCGAAGTCCCCGCCCACCCGGGCCGCAAGCTGTTCTTGAACCTGCCGGTCGCTGCGCTTGGCCAGTGCTTGCTGCGCGGGCGCGGTGTTTTCAATGTGCGCGGCCTGCGCGGGCGGGTTCTTTTGCGGTTGTGGATGCTGGGGGCGGGCCCCGCCCCCAGACCCCCGGGGGCAAGGGGCCTGCGCGGCCCCTTGCATCCCGCGCCAAGGGGGGCCCGCGCGCTGGCTTTGCGCGGCGCATGGCAGCGCCGCGCGCCAGCGCGCAATGGCCCCCCTTTGGAAACCCCCCATGGGCGGCGCGTTTTGGGGCTTGGGTGGGCGATGAGCGGGTCGCCGCGAAGGCCTCGGCTTCGGTGTCTGGGCGATGAAGTGAGGGCCGCAAGGCCTCGGCCTCGGTGTCTGGGCGATGAAGTGAGGGCCGCGAAGGCCCCGGCTGCGGTGTCCGGGCGTGGAAGCAGGCCCCGCGAAGGCCTCAGCTGCTCTGGATCAGACTCCGCTGCGGGCCGCGTTGAGGTCAGCCCGGCTTAGACCGCGAAGTGGGTCACGGGCACGTCAATGTCCGCGCCGGCGGCCTCGAGCGCGGCCAGCGCCCGCGGCAGGGCGTCGGGGCGCGCGCCCTCGATCAGGCCCTCGGTGGTCAGCACTTGCCGGAAGCGGCGGGCGCCGGGCAGGCCGGTGGGCAGGTTGAGCAGCGGCTTGAGCGCGTGGGCGCGGCGGTTGCGCGGGCGCGCGGCCGCCCAGCGCTCGGCCTGCTCCCCCATCGCCGCGCAGAGGGCCCGCAGGCTCGGCGCGGGGTCGGTCGCGCCGAAGAACCGGCTGTCCGCCCGCGCGAAGAGCAAGGGCCGGTCCCAGGCGGCCCGGCCGATCATCACGGCGTCGACGTGCTGCAGGTGGGCGGCCGCGTCGTCGAGGGTGGTGATCCCGCCGTTGATCTCGATCTGCAGCTGCGGGCGCTCGGCCTTGAGCCGCCAGACCTCGGCGGGGCGCAGGGGCGGGATCTCCCGGTTCTCTTTCGGCGAGAGGCCCTGCAGCCAGGCTTTGCGGGCGTGCACCGAGAACCGCGCGCAGCCCGCCGCCGCGACTGTGTCGACGAAGGCCAGCATGTCGTCATAGCCGTCGATCTCGTCAAAGCCGATGCGGTGCTTCACCGTGACCGGCAGGCCGCAGGCCGCCCGCATCGCCGCCACGCAGTCGGCGACCTGGGCGGGGCGGGCCATCAGGCAGACCCCGAAGCGGCCCGCCGCGACCCGGTCGCTCGGGCAGCCGACGTTGAGGTTGACCTCGTCGTAGCCCATGTCTTCGGCGATGCGCGCGCAGACGGCCAGATCGGCCGGGGCGTCGCCGCCGAGCTGCAGGCTCAGCGGGCCCTCGGCCCGGTCAAAGCCGAGCAGGTGCTCGCGGTCGCCGTTCAAGATGGCGTTGGCCACGACCATCTCAGTGTAGAGCAGCGTGCGCCGCGAGAGCTGCCGCATCATCAAGCGGTAGTGGCGGTCGGTGCGCTCCATCATCGGCGCGATGGAGAGCGGCGGGCTGGACGTCATCGTGGTGGCTCAGGTGGAGGTGCGCGCGCCGCGACGGGGAGGCGCGGCGGGCCGGGGCCGGGCCTTATCGACCGCGGCGGGATTAGGCGGCGGGGCCGGTGGATGATCGGCGGGCTGGAGGGCGCGTGGGCGAGGGCGAGCGTGAGGGCGAGGGCGAAGGCGGGGCCGCGCCCGAGAACAAGGCAGGGCGGGCGAACCGCCCGCGGGACATCGTGGCGCTCGCGCGCGGCGACGGCTGGATCGTCGTCGCCAAGCCGCCGAAGGTGATCACGCACCGCAACTGGGCGCACCGCCACGAGCGGGCGGCGGTGCAGCGGGCCCGCGATCTGGTGCGGGGGCGGGTCTACCCCATCCACCGGCTCGACCGGGCGGCGAGCGGCTGCCTGCTGCTGGCCACCCACCGGGCCCGGGCGGGCGAGCTGCAGGCGGCGCTGGTCGACGGCGAGAAGCAGTACCTCGCCTTTGTCCGCGGAGATCTGCCGATCGACGGCCCGACCCGGGTCGAGACCCCGATGAAGGACAGCCGGGGCGTGCTGCGGGACGCCGCCTCGGTCGTCGAGAAGCTCGGCGGCAGCGCCGATCCGCGCTGCTCGCTGCTGCTGGTGCGGCCCGAGACCGGGCGTTTTCACCAGGTGCGCCGCCACGTGCGCGACCTGCACCACCCGATCATCGGCGACACCGACCACGGCGACAGCCGGATCAACCGCTGGTGGCGGGAGGAGCGGGGTTTTGGGCGGCTGGGCCTGCACGCCCACCGCCTCTCGCTGCGCCTGCCCGGAGGCGAGGAGATCGAGGCCACCTGCCCCCTGTTTGCCGACCACCACGCTGTCTTCACCACGCTGCCCTGGTGGGATGCCGCTGTGGCCCGCCTGCCGGCGCTGGCCTTGCCGCCCTTGCGGACCAACGGCCGGGGCTGGGCGCCCGGGGCCGGCGCTCCCGACGCGGCGGCGCGGGGCCTCGAGCCCGAGGGCGACGCGGGCCTGCGCGCGCCCGGTCCGCTCGACGCCGACCTCGCCGACGAGGATGTGCTGGACGCCGACCTCGCCGCGGTGGTCGACGTGGACGCCCTCGAAGAGCTGGCCTGAGCCGCGCCGCCGACCCGCCCTGGAGGGCAGATGATCTCACAGAAAGGCCGCTGGTACGTTGGTCTCGACGTCGGCACCAAGACCATCGGCCTCGCGCGTGCGGCCGAGGGCGTGGACCACGTGCAGCCCTGGGCGACCCTGCAGCGCGAGGGCGTGGCCAAGGACCTCGCGCGGCTGGGCGCCCGCCTGCGCGAGCTCGGCGGCCCGGTGGCCGGCCTCGTGGTGGGGCTGCCGCTCGAGCTTGAGGGCGGCGAGGGGCGCAGCGCCCGGCTTGCGCGCCAGATCGCCGAGGGGCTCAGCGCCGCCGGCTTCGCCGTGCACCTGCAAGACGAGCGCTACAGCACGGTCGAGGCCAGCCGGCGCCTGCGCGAGCGGGGCCTCGACAGCCGAGCCCAGCGCGGGGTCATCGATCAGGCCGCCGCCGCGGTCATTCTGGAAGACTGGCTCGCCGCCCGCGCCCGGGGCGAGGGTGGGCCGGCCTGAGCGCGCGCGCCGCGCGCACCACCGGCGCGGATCGGGGGCCCGCTGCGTGGAACTTTTCTCATCGCAGATCGTGTTGATATCCGGTGCGTTCCCCGGCCGGCGCCGTGGCCCGGATCGACAGGCGCCAAAATTTTCGATCCGGGCGGCTGAAACCTCGACGGTCGCGGGGGGACCGAGTACACAGGGGGCGCGGGCGGCGGAAGCCGCGCGGCGGGGTCGAGCGGGTGCTCAGCCCCACACCGAGACGCAGGGCGGTTGAAGGGCCTTAGGCCGTCGCCCCCTGAATTTGGAGGAGACCACCATGAAGATCACCAACCTGACCCTGATCCTGGCCACCGCCCTCGCCTTCACCGCCTGCAAGGGCGACAAGGACAGCGGCGACAGCGGCGACACCGCCGGCGGCGCTGACGGCTCCACCGACGGCACCGATGGCAGCGACGGCAGCACCGGCGACACCGTCGAGTCCTGCGACTGGGACGGCCTGGGCCTCTGCTTCGAGTTCACCAACCAGAGCGGCGTTGAGGCCTGGTGCTCCGACATCGGCGCCACCTACAGCATCACCACCTCCTACGCCGCCAACGGCTGCGACGCCGCCACCAAGGGCACCTGCGACGGCATCACCGGCGGTGACTTCGGCAGCCTGACCGCGACCGCGTACTACTACGACGAGTTCAGCAACGACGCCGAGGCCGCCTGCTCCGACGCCGGTGGCACCTACGCTGGCTGATTCGTCGCCACGGCCCCCGAGCGCTCCGGCGCAGAGGGACTGAGGCACACCAGAGCGGCGCTCCCGAAAGGGGGCGCCGCTCTCGGCTTTTGTGGGGCGTGGTCGGCGGCGAGCCCGCCCCGCGCGTGCCCCGCCCGGCGCCCGCCCGCCCACGGCGCCCGCCGCCGACCCACCTCCCCGAGGAGCTCCCGATGATCTCGTGCACGCTGACCCGCTCTCCCCTGTTCGCCCTGCTGCTCGGCGCCACCGCCGCCTGCACCGGGTCGAAGGACTCCGGCGCTGACTCGGCCGGGGCCGCGGACGGCACCGCGGACGGCGCCGCGGATGGCACGGACGGCGCCACCGACGGCACCGCGGACGGCACCGATGGCACCGATGGCACCGACGGCACCGACGGCACCGACGGCGCCACCGACGGCACGGACGGCGCCACCGACGGCACCGACGGCGCGACCCCCACCGTCGAGTCCTGCGACTGCCCCGAGCTGGGGATCTGCTTCGCGCTCGCCGACCAGAGCGGCGTCGAGGCCTGGTGCACGAGCCTCGCCGCGAACTACGGGATCGCGACGACCTACGCGGCGGCGGACTGCGCGCCGGCGACGCAGGGCACCTGCGAGGGCTTGACCGGCGGCGACTACGGCGAGCTCGTCGCCACCGCCTACTACTACGACGGCTTCCCCAACGAACCCGAAGCGGCCTGCGTCGAGAGCGGCGGCACCTTCGCCGGCTGATGCGTCGCCACGGCCCCCGAGCGCTTCGGCGTGCAGGGGCTGAGGCACCCCAGAGCGGCGCTCCCGAACGGGGCGCCGCTTCTCGGTTTTCGACCGCTGCGCGTGCCGGACCTCCGCACCTCCGCGCGCCCAGGCCGCGGGACTCGCCGTGCGCCCAGGCCGCGGCCCCCTGGCTCCCCACCGTGCGCTCGCCGACCCGGGCCCGCGGGATGATCGCGCTGCGCAGCGGCGCCTGCGGGTGCCTGGCCGACCCGTGCGCGGCCGGCGACCGCGGATGACGCGGGGCCTCGTCCAGCGACGGGGGCGAGGCTTGGCGCGGCGACACCTCCGCCTCGTGCACCCCGCAGGCCAAGGCATCGGCTCCACCGTCGTCCACCAGACCGGCGCAGAGGCGGGGTGCGGCGACATGGGCGCCGCCGCCGGCGTTGCGGTGGGCGGCACCGGCGACCGCAGCGCGTCCGCCACCAGGGACCGCTGCGCCTCGCGCACCGGCGGCGATCTCGGCGCCCTGCCCGCCGATGCCCCGCGCTCCGCAGACTGCCCCAGCGACCCCGCCGCCGCGTGCGCCGACCCAGGTGGGGTGCGCTCCCCTCGCGCCGGCCAACGACGTGCGGCTCCGCCCACCGCGGCCCCGCTGGTGCGCACCGCCCGTCGCCGGGCCTCCGCCCGCGGCGCCGCTGCCCTTCGCCCCCCTTTCACCGCCCCGCACGATCACCCGCCCGCGGGACGCGCCGCTGCCTCCGCCGGTTTAGACGCATGGGCGCACCGACGGCGCAGCCCGCGCGCCGCCGCCGCCCACCCTGAGGAGGAGACGACCATGACCGCCCGCACGATGACGCTGCCCACCTTGCTCACGCTGGCCCTCGCGGTCGGCGCCACCGCCTGCAACGGCTCGAAGGACTCGGGCGACGACACCGCGGCCCCGGGCCTCGGCGACGGGGGTGACGGCGGCGGCGACGGCGGCGGCGCCGATCAGCTCGAGAGCTGCGAGTGGGACATCGGCATCTGCTTCGAGTTCGTCAACGAGAGCGACATCGCCGGTTGGTGCGCCGACATGCAGAACGAGTACGGCTTCGACACGACCTACTCCGACGGCCCCTGCCCCAGCGGCGACGTCGGCACCTGCGACAACCTCACCGGCGGCGACTTCGGCAGCCGCACGGCGACGGCCTTCTACTACAGCGACTGGTCGAACGACCCCCAAGACAGCTGCGAGTCGGCCGGCGGCGACTTCAACGGCTGATCGCCGCAGGGCGCACCACAGGCGCGGGGCCAAGGCTCCGCGCCTGTCGCTGTTTTGGGCGCTGCCCCCGCGTGCCCCGCCCGCATCCGCGCGAGGCGCCGCTCAGCCGGCCAGCGGGCTGTCCTCGGCCAGGGCGGCGAACCACAGGGTGTCGTCGAGCTCGCCGCTGGGCAGCAGCAGATCGCGGCGGGTCACGCCCTCGAGCTCCATCCCGACCCGGGTGGCCAGGCGGCGGCTGCGCTCGTTGCTCGCCGCGCACTTCCAGACGAGGCGCTGCCAGCCCCAGACCCGAAAACCCCAGCGCAGGGCGCCCTCGAGCACCGCGGTGCCGAGGCCCTGGCCCTGCTGGTCGCCGCGCACCCACATGCCGATCTCGGCCATGCCGGTCTGTCGCGGACCAAAACGCAGGTGAAAGCCCGTGCCCCCGAGCAGCAGCCCCGAGCCTGGGTCGAGCACCGCGAGGGTGAAGTCCTCTTCGAGCAGCCACCGGCCGCGGAAGCGGCGCACGGTGGCCTCGGCCTCGGCCGCGGTCTGGTGCGGCCGGGCCCAGGGCATGAACCCGCGCAGCGCTGTGTAGGAGGCGTTGGTCGCCTCGGCCAGCGCCTCGCCATCCCCGGGCATGTAGCTGCGCAGCTGGGCGCGCGGCAGCCTGACGCCCTCTTCGGGGAAGAAGGGCCCCGGGTCGGTGACCCGCCCGAGGCCGGGGCGCGGGGGAGCGGGCGGGGCGCTGAGGCGGGCGGCGCGCGGTCTGACCATGGGGACCCCCTTCGGTGCCCGATCTTGCCACAGCCCTGTCGCGCGCGGCGCACAATTGGGCGCGCGGCGCCGCCGCAGGGTGGTCGGCCTGCCCAAGATCAGGGCGCCCCGCCCGCCGGCGGCGGGCGGCGGCTGTCCGGCCCCGCTCGGCCTGCGGCCTCGGTCGGCAGGGCCGACCGGCGCTGCGCGCCGCGGGCCGGCCAGCCTGGCGCGTTTTGTTTTTGGGGCGTGGCGACCCGGTTTGGTTCTATTTGGGGCGCTGGCGCTTGGGTTTTGACCCGGAGGGGGTCGCGCGGTCCGATGTCGTCTCGTTGATGATGCTGGGGGCGCTTGCTGCGCCGGTTTGGTGCTTTTGGGGCGCTGGCGCTTGGGTTTTGACCCGGAGGGGATCGCGCGGTTGAGCTTCATCTCGTGGATGATGCTGGGGGCGGGCCCCGCCCCCAGACCCCCGGGGGCAAGGGGGCTGCGCGCCCCCTTGCATCCCGCGCCAAGGGGGGCCCGCGCGCCGCCGTTGCGCGGCGATGCGCCGCGCAGCGGCGCGCAACGGCCCCCCTTTGGAAACCCCCCGGGGTCGGCGCGTTTTGGGGCTGTGGTGGGCGATGAAGGGGGTCGCCGCGGTTTGGGGGCGGCCCGGGCTGCTGCTGTGGTGGGCGGTGGGCGGGGCGCCGCGGTTTGGGGGCGGCCCGGGCTGCTGCTGTGGTGGGTGATGAAGGGGGTCGCCGCGGTCTGGGGGCGGCCCGGGCCGCTGCTGCGGTGGGCGATGAGCGGGGCGCTGCGGTTCGGGTCGAACGCGCACGGGCGAAGTGCCTCGGCCCACCTGCGACAGCCGAGGTCTTCGCGGTGAGCCCCCTCATCGCCCACAGCAGCATCGGGTCGCGCCTCGTCCCGGGGGGGGGTCCAAAGGGGGGCCATTGCGGGCTGGCGCGCGGCGCTGCCATGCGCCGCGCGAAGCCTGCCCGCCAGGTCCTTGGACCTTGGGCCCCTTGGCGGCTCATCATTGATCACATCTCCGGAACATCCTCCTGGAGCATGTTGTAGACAAGTACCATCTGCTGCAGGTCTGAAAATCCACGACCAAGCACCTGCCAGCCG
>JBJONS010000719.1:0-3560 GCA_046051725.1 Pseudomonadota bacterium
AGGCGCGCGCCCGCCGGCCCGAAACCGGCGCGCCGCGCGGCCCCTTGGTGCGCGGCGCGCGGCCGTGTGATGGAGCCGCGCGCCCGCACCTGGAGGTCCCTTGGCTCGCTCTCCGCTCGTCTCGGTCGCCGCGGGCGCGGCTCTCTGCGCGCTCGTATGTGGTGGGCTCAGCCTGCTGCTCTCGGTGCCCGGCATCATCCAGGCCCTGTCCGCGGCGGGCAGCTACGGCGCGCTGTCGCCCTTCGAGCACGGGCAGCTCGTGGGCCGGGTCATCGGCGGGCCGCTGTGCGGGGCGCTGGCGGGGGTGGTGCTCGGGGCCGCGGGCGGGGCGATCGTGCCTCGGCTGGGCGGGGGGAAGGCGGGCTGAGGGGGGGGGGGCGCCCTCGGTCAGCGCCCGCGCAGCAGCGGCAGACGCGCGTGGTGGCGGTCGAGGGCCTGCCGGATGGGCGCACCTCCGCGCTCTTCGGCGACGCTGCGGTGCGAGAGCTGCTGGTCGATGACCCGGCGCACCCATTCGCGGGCGTTGGCGCGCGCAACTTCATCGGGGCCGTCACGGAAGGTCGGTGAGCGGAGGGCGTCGAGCAGCCCACAGAGTCCCGCGAGGTGGAGCGCTTCGTACCGGGCGGTCCCCTGGACTTTGTACGGCATGGTGTCCAGGAGGCTCGGGTCAGCGCCGCTCCACACCACGGTCGCCACCTGGTCGTAGGCGGGGGCGAGCGCAGCGCGCCGACCATCTGGGTAGAGTAGACCCCAGTTCTTGTGGTGCGCGTCCCCGTTTCCCGAGAGGATGACGAAAATCAGTCGTCGGAGATACTCGCCCACATCGGACGGGCAGACCGCTTCCACCAGGCGGAGGTGGTGCTTCCAGCCAAATTGGCGGTACTTGTCCGCCGGCAAGATGTTCAGCGCCTGGGCGAACTCTTCGGCGTGAACAGCACCGGCCCCGTCGACGGTACGGTCGAAGCGTCGAACCAGCAGCACCGCTTCGCCGGGGTCGGTCATCTCGAAGGGCAGCTCGTCAATGTCCGACACGCTGCGCAGCTCCGTGTCGGCGACCCGCAGCCCGCAGGCCCGCGCCCACGACATCGTCGCGTGCTCAATCTCTGGTACGCCCGCGTAGACCCGGTCTGCGAACTTGCCGATGTAGCAGCCCCGCTTGCCGTGCACGGGCACCGTGAACCGCTCGCCGGCGGGAGCAAGCGATAGCTTGAGTTGTACGCCGGCCAGCGACCAACGCAGGCCGCCGGTCTTTGGTGTGCCGCTCGGCCCTCCGCCCAGATCCGCCCCATCCGCGACCGGCTCGAAGTCGGCGTCGACTGGGTGCAGTTGCACCGCCCCGGGCAGGTCTCGGCCGAGCCGGGCGAGGAGCTCGAGCGGGCTTCCGCCCAGACCCTCGCTGCGTTCGACCCACTCGCGCAGTCGGCCCTCGAAGAGCAGATTCGCGAAGAAGGGAGGCAAGCCCAGACATGGCCTGGGGTCTGTGTTCCCGTCCTGCTCGTAGCTGGCCGACAACACAAAGCGGTCGGGCCGCGCCCTCCAGGCGGGGTCCACGCGGAGCGCGACACGGCCATCGGTTTGCACCAACGTGCCCACCCGCTGTTCGTGAATGAAGACCGCGAGCGCGTGGACCACTACTCCTCCCCCTCAAGATCACCAAAGAGCAGGTCGTAGGGCAGGTGGTCCGACTGACCGTGGCCACACCACGCGCGCAGCGTGTCTGTGAACACCGAGCGGAGCGCGGCGAGGCGCAGGGCACCGTCTGGGTCGTCGTTGACCCACAGGTGCGATTCCCGGACCGCTGGAGACGCGCCCCCCAGCGCCTTGACCAACTCTGGCCCGCGGGGGTGGATGAGCCGCCACCGGGCCTCACCCGCCTCGTGAGGGGCGCGGCCGTAAACGCTCGATCCGCCAGCTTCGATCACGGCGGGAACGTCGATCAGGTCGCCGGTGTCGATGTGTCGGGGGCCCTGTGCGGCGAGGAGGACCAGCGCGGCGCGGACCTCAACCGCGGTCGCGGTGCGGTCGATCGGGTCGAGCGCGGCCGCCACAAAGGACTCGACGTGGGCATCGGTCAGCGCGCCCGCGTCCGCGAGCAGCGCTTCGAGCGTGGCGCCGAGTTCATTGGTCACCTCGGTATGCAGCCAATGGAGCCGCGCGTTGTTCATGTCGACTCTGCGGCGGCTGACGATGCCCCGCCAGAACCAACGCCGCAACAGCTCGCTGGCGCGTGGACCGACCTTTGGGTGCAGGCGGAACAGGCGGATCAGGACGAGAAGCGGCCACCGCGCGGGCAACAGGCGGTGGTGGGGGACATGCAGTTGGTCGCGGACGAAGTCAAGCGCGAGCGAGAGCGGCCCGAGGAACTGGCCCGTCGCGACGCCTGGCGCCCCGCTGCTCTGCAGGCTGAGGTCTTCGCCCTCTCCGACGCGGATGCACTGCAGCAGAAAGTCTTCGTTCGCCTCGGTGCCGAGCTCGGCCTCGACGAAGGCGCTGCGTGCACGGGCGAGAGCACCAGGCTGATCTGCCCGATGGTTGAGTGCCGCGAAGACCTCGTGCTTTTTCATCGACTGGCCCGCGGTGTTGAGGCGAGTGAAGATGTGCTGAAGCACAAGCTCGTCGTCCGTCTCGACGAAGTATGCAGGCAGGACGAACTGGCGAATGCGCTTGCCGAGCGCCAGGGCCTTTCGGAACAGCACCGGGTCAGCGACGAGGCCCTGCTCGGTGCACCAGGTCTGGAGCGCGACGGCGTCAAGAACGACGTTAAGTGGGATAAGGTGGGGTCCAGCGGGGTGTTGCGCCCGCTCCCCACCCGTGACCAACCGCTCGGTGCGCAGGTCGAACCAGAGGGCCCAAAGGTCCGCGCTCGACAACGTGGGAGCAGCGTGCAGCAGTACGTTGGCGAGCGCGGCAATGCGCTGCTGCCCGTCCACCACATAGAGCGCGTCTGTGCGGGCCTCGAGGTCGAGCTTGAGACGACCCAGTTGGACCGACTCTCGCGGCCCCGGCCGCTGCCAGAACAGCAAGGTCCCGACGGGGTAGTTGTTCCAGATGCTGTCGAAGAGCTCCTTGACGTTGGTGGCGCGCCAGCGGAGCGGACGTTGAAACCGGGGGATGCGGAGCTGCCCGGACTGCACGCGCTCGATGAGGTCTTCGACGGTGACCGCCCCTGCGCGGAGTGTTGCGGTCGACTGCGGGAAACTCATGTGGCTGGTCCTCGTCGGGCGTCGTCGCGCTGGTGGTCGCGGTCGGGCACACCGACTGGTGGCTGTTAACCTGAGAGCGGACGGCGCGTGCCGCGCCTTGGTTGCCGGTTGCAGGCCGGCGGAAGAGAGGGCCCTGACCCCCCGCCTCCCGCGCGCCAGGCGGACCAGAGCGCGCCGCGCAGCGGCGGCCGCGCCCCGCGCGGCCGAGGCGCCCCGCGCCGAGCGCGCAGGGCCGCCGCCGACGGCCGCAGGCCGGCGGGGCGCCCCTCTGTTCCCATCAGTGTCGCGTGGGCCGCACCCCAAAAGGCCGACCGCCCGACCGACCCCCGCTGAGGGGCCCGCCGGGCGGTGGGGTGT
>JBJONS010000720.1:0-7986 GCA_046051725.1 Pseudomonadota bacterium
ATGGACGCGCTGGGCGTGCCCCACATCGAGGCGCAGGACCTCGACGACGCCGCGGCGGCGCTCGGCTTTTTGCACGCCCGCGACCGGGGTTTTCAGCTCGAGCTGCTGCGCCTCGCCGGGCAGGGCCGCCTCAGCGAGCTGTTCGGCGCCCGCACGCTGGACGCCGACCGCCGCCTGCGCCTGCTGACCCTGGGGGTGCCCGCGGCGGTCGAGGCCCTGCCGTCGGCCGAGCGGGCCCGCCTCGAGGCCTACTGCGCGGGGATCAACGCCGGCCTCGCCCACAGCCCGCGGGCGGCCGAGCTCAAGCTGCTCAAGCGCGCGCCCGCACCGTGGACCCCCGCCGATGTGCTGGGCGTGGCCCGCCTGCAGGCCTGGGACCTGAGCGGGGACGCCGACAAAGAGGCCATCCGCGCCGCCCTGGCCGCGGTGGCCCCGCCGGCCCTGCTGCCGGCCCTGCTCGCGCCGAGCAGCGCGCTCGGGGCGGGCGTGCTGGGCGCCGATCCGGCCGCCTGGCCCACCACCGCGCCCGCTGCGTCGCCGCCCGAGGGCCTGCCCCTGCGCGCGCTCGACGCCGCCGCGCCGGCCCCCGACCGGGTCAGCCGCGCGCCCCGGGCCGCCGACCCAGCCCCGGCAAACGCCGAAGACGCCCTGCTGGCCGCCACCCTGCGCGTGCTCGACAACCTCGGCAGCGGCAGCAACGGCTGGGCGCTGGCCGGCAGCCAGACCCATGATGGGCGGCCGATCCTCGCCGGCGACCCCCACCTCGCGCTGGGCTGGCCGCCGGTCTTCTACGAGGCCCACCTGCTGACCCCCGGCCTCAGCGTGAGCGGGGCGACCTTTCCGGGCCTGCCGATGGTGGTCATCGGCCAGTCGACCCACGTGGCCTGGACGCTCACCACGTCCTACGCCGACACCCAAGACCTCTACGCGCTGCAGGTCGTCGATGAGGGCCACTACCTGCTCGACGGACAGCCGGTGGCTTTTGAGCCCTGGCCGCAGACCTTCCAGATCAAGGGGGAGGAGCCGCGCACCGAGACCTACCGGCTGACCCACTGGGGCCCCGTCTACAACCCCGGGCGGGAGGACCGGCTGCTGGCCGGCCAGACCTACGCGATCTCGTGGCCGGGCTTCTCGACCGATCCGCTGCCGGTGACGGGGGTCTTCGACGCCCTGTCCGCCGCGACCACCGGGGCCGAGGCGATCGCCGCGATCACCCGCCTGCCCTACCCGAGCCAAAACTGGGTCTTCGCGGTCGACAACGGCGACATCGGCTGGGTGCTCGGCGGAGCGCTGCCGCTGCCCCAGGCCAGCGGCCTGCCCCGGGACGGCGCCCGTCGCGACAGCGCGCCCAGCGGCCCGCGCCTCGACGCCGACCGGCCGCAGCTGCTCAACCCGCCCGGCGGCGTCATTGTCGCCAGCAACCAGGCGCTGGGCGCCGACCCGCTGCGCTCGGGCACCTACTTCTCCGGCGGGTGGCGGGCGCTGCGCCAGCACGCGGTCCTCGGCGCGCGCGGCGGGTGGAGCCCCGCGGCGGTGCGCGGGCTGCAGACCGACGCGGTCAGCCTCGAGGCGGCGGCCCTGCTGCCCATCCTGCGGCGGGCGCTCGGCGACGAGGCGGCCCTGCCCGCCGACCAGCGCGCGGCCCTGGCCACCCTCGACGGCTGGCGCTTTGAGATGGCCGGCGACCAAGCCGCGCCCCTGGTCTGGACCGCATGGCGGGCGGCCCTGCACAGCGACGTGGCCGAGGGCATCATCGCCGAACCCGGCCTGCGGTCGCGCTGGCTGGCCGAGGCGATGAGCGAGCAGCCGATCCTCGACGCGCTGCGGGCCGGCGAGGACGCGCCGCTGTGGGATGACCCGCGCACCCCCGCCGTCGAGCGCCTGAGCGACCGCTCACGCGCCGCCCTCGCCCGGGCCACCGCGGCGCTGCGCGCAGAGTGGGGCCGGGACCCGCAGGACTGGCGCTGGGGAGAGGCCCACGCCCTGCGCCTCGACCACCCGCTGGCCAGCGTGCCGCTGATCGGCCGCCCCTACCGCAGCCCCGACCTGCCGCTGGGCGGCGCCCGCCACACCATCGCCGCCTTCAACAACGACGCGCCCAACGGGGTCTACACCACCTCGCACGGCCCGGCCCTGCGCCAGGTGGTCGTGCCGGGCGGCGAGGCCGGCTTCGTGCTGCCCGGGGGCAACGCCGGCCAGCCCCGGCACCCCTGGGCCCGCAACCAGCTCGAGGACTACGTCATCAACCGCCAGCACGAGGCCGGGCCCGACGCCAACCGACTGCACGGCCTGCGGCCGGCCGGCACCCTGACTTTTGAGCCGGCGCCCGCCACGCCCTGAGGGTTCAGCGCTCGAGGTTCAGCGCCGGAGGTTCAGCGCTCGAGGTTCATCTGCAGGTGGCTGAGGAAGCTGGTCACCTCTTTGATCGTCGCCCGGCGGATGATGGCGTCCGGGATCGGCGCCTTGGGCACGGTGAGGACCTGGTAGACGAGGCGGCTGCGCCCGCCGCCGAGGTCCTCGACCACAAAGCTGGCCCGGTGGGCCTCGAGATCGCCGCTCGACACCAGCTTGGTCTCGCCGCCCGCGCCGGTGCTGCAGTGCCGCCCGACCCACTCGACGTTGAGGATCGGGTTGGTCACGGTCCACGTGAACAGCCCGCAGCCGCCCTCTTTGGCGCCGGCCTTGATCAGCGTGTTGCTGCCCGAGGCCCGCAGCGTGGCCACCGGGTCGCGCACGAGCGCCTTGACCTTGTCGGGCGGGGCGCCAATCTCGACCTTGCCCTCGACGGTGATGCCATCCTGGAGGGCGTAGACCTGCGGAGGCGGCCCCGCCTGGACAGCCCCGCTGAGCCCGAGCGAGAGCGCGACGAGCAGGGCGCGCGGGGAGAGCAGGGACAGCGGGGAGAGCGGGGACAGCGGGCGATGGAGCGCGGGCATGAGACCTCCGGTGCACCCCCATGTGCCCCAGCGGAGGGCGCCCCGCCCGGCCGAACGCTCCGCCCGCGCGCGGCGGCCCGCCAGCGGCGCCTCGGGGCGGGTCCGGGCCCCAGATGCGGGCTAACCCCTGACCCGAAAAGGTCAATTTATACCGAAGCCTCGCGGTTCAGCGCGCCTATGGCGAGGCGTATCCGATGGGTGGTTACGCATAAACCCTGAGACACCCCCACCCGAGCCGTTGGACCGCATGCCCACCCCGACCCCTGCCGCGCACTGGACCTCGGACGGCGCCTTCGAGGCCCTGCACCGGCTCGAGTACGACCACCGGGGGCACGAGGGGGGGGTGCGGCTCCACGGCCATGTGGTCGAGGCCGGTCACCTGCTGGTCGTGGCCCGGGGCGGCGTCCGCTACATCGGCCGGGTCGAGCGCGACCCGCACGAGCACCGCTGCGCGGGGCTGTGCCTGCTCGTGCTCTCGCCGGCCTGGCCGGGGACCTCTCCCGAGGGTCCGGTGCGGCTCGCGCTCGCCGACCTCGAGCTGGTCGACCTCCGCTGGCCGACCCACGCCGAGCTCGGCTTGCGCTGAGCGCGAACGCCGGCAATTGCAGCAGGCCGAACTCCAGTTATACCCCCCGCCTCTCCGCGGTCGGCGGGCCGCGCTCGCTCCAGCTCCGCGCATTGGTGGGACGATGTCGCCAGCCCTCAGCCCCTTTGGCGCGCTGGTCCGCTGCGTGCAGCGCGCGGCCGGGGTCGACACGCCCAGCCTCGCCGCGGCGACCGGCATCCCCGCCGCCCTGCTCGCGCAGCTCGACAGCGGCGCGCTCCGGCAGCTCCCCGAAGAGCACTGGCCCGCGCTCGCCGCCGCGCTGCCCCAGCTCTCGTTGGCGGTGCTGGCCTCGGCCGCCGACGCCGACGCCATCTCGGCGCTGCGGTCGGCCATGCGCCGCCCCGAGACGATGGAGCTCGCCGCGGTCCTCATCCAGCTCGTCGGGCAGCTGCCTGAGCTCGACGCCCGCCAGGCCGAGGCCTACCTCGTGGCCATCGAGCGGGCGCGGGACGGCGCCGACCGCTGAGGGCGCCCGCCCTTAGACCCGCGCGCTCAGCTCGCGCAGCAGCGGGTCGAAGCGCTCGGCGCCGAGCCGGCCCCGCAGCTCGGCGAGGCGGGCCTTGAGCAAGTTGACGCTGGGCTCGTGCGCCCGCTCGCGCAGGGCCCGCGCGGTCCGCAGCAAGATCGCCACGCCGGCCGCCCAGCCCTCGCGCTCGATGAGCGTGGCCGACCAGCTGATCGCCGCGTCGGCGACGCCGATCCAGTTGCCCCGCCGCTCGGCGGCCACCAGCTGGCTGCGCGCCACCCGCTCGGCCTCGGCCCACTCCCCCGCGCCGAGCAGCACCGCGCAGAGCAGGCTCGCGGTGGCGACGAGGCTCAGATCGTCGCCCAGGGCGTCAGCGGCGGCGTGGGCGCGGGCCAGGGGCGCCCGGGCCTCTCCGGCGAGGCCGACCTCGAGCAGCAGCTGGCCGAGGCGGGCGTCGACCAGCGCGGTGGCGAGGTTGTCGCCATGGGCGGCGGCGAGCCCGGCCGCCCGCTCGAGCTCGGCGCGGGCCCGGCCGCTGTCGCCGCCGTCCTGGTGCAGGCCGCAGAGCAGCAGGTGCAGCTCGAAGCGGTCGTGATCGCGGCCCGGGGTGGGCAGCAGGGCCAGCGCCTCTTCGATCGCGGCGCGCTGCTCGGGGCCCGGCGCCCCAGAGAAGAACAGCGCCCGCTCGGCCGCGGCCTCGCGCCAGCCCGCGGGGACGGCGCCCAGCTCGTCGACCCGGTCCCGGGCCCGCTCGGGCTGTCCGCCCCGCTGCAGGGCCCGCGCCGCCCGCAGGCGCTGGATCAGCGCCCGCTCGGGCAGGCCCGCCTGATCGAAGGCCCGCGCCGCCTCGGCGAGCTGGCGGGCCGCGTCGGGCCGGGCGTCTTGCAGGGCCAGGGCGCCGCCCAGCGCGAGCAGCTCGGCCTCGAGGCGCCGCTCGGGGCGCACCGCCGCCGCCGCGGCGAGGCGGGGGAGCGCCCGCAGCACCTGCCGGCGGGTCTGGCCCAGCAAGGCGACCCCGCGGAGGGCCTCGGCCAGCGCGAGCGGATCAGCCGCCTCCACGGCGGGGTCGGGGCGGAGGGGCGGGGTGGACACGGCGGCTCCCGGGCGGTCGGCGATCCTACCCGGCGCTGGGGCCGGGCGGCCGCGGCTCAGGCGTCGAGCGCCCCGGCCATGGCGGCCAAGGCCTGCTCGCGCAGCCCGACGAGGCCGCGCCGCGCCTGGTCGAGCCCGGTGAGGGCATCGTCCAGCGCGTCGTAGTCGACCTCATCGCGGGGAGTGCCGGGCAGCCGCTCGAGCAGACGGCCGGCGCGCAGCACCGTGCGGGCGAGCTGGACCAGGGCCCGGTCGGCGACGACCAGCGTGCCGCGGACCGGCGCGGAGGGGCGCACGAGCCAGACCGCGTAGGCCGCGGCGGCCAGCTCGACATGGCCGCGCCCGATGGCGTTCATCAGGTAGCGGGCCGCGTGCACGCAGGGCGCGAGCACCTCGGGGCTGACCACCAGCCCGGCGTCCGGCGCGGGCGCGCCGGTGGTGAACTCGGCGAGCACCGCGTCAAAGGCGGCGAGCTCGGCGTCGACCTCGATCTCGGGGTCGGCCGAGTCCAGATCGATGTCGGGCACCTCGGGCAGGTAGACCTCGGGCACGATCCGGGCCAGCGCCCGTCCGCCCAGCGGCGAGGGCTCGGGCAGGCGGGCGTGCGGTGCAGGCTCTTCGCCGATCAGCGCGTCAAAGACGGCGGGCGCGTGCAGGCTGCCCCGGGCCGCCATCGGCCGGGCCATCTCGACCGCGGCGGGCCAGGCGTCGAAGCTGAGCGCGAGGCCCACCGCCCGGTCGGTCGCCTCACCGCCGCCCTCGAGCCCTTCGGCGCACACGGCGAGCGTCGCGAGGCGGGCGACCGCGCCCGAGAAGCCCCCGGCCTGGGGTGCGAGGGCGGCCGTCGCCAGCGCCAGCGTGCGGCCGAGCGCCCGGGCCCGCGGGTGGCTGGCCTCGGCGCCCAGAAACCGGCCGATCTCGGTGGGGCGGTTGACCGGATCGAGCACCCCGGCCCGATCCACGAGGCTCTCGGGGTCGAGGCCGTGGCGGCCGAGCGTGAGCGCGTCGAGCAGGGCCGGCTCGACCGCCCGGTAGACCGCGTCGCCCTCGCGCAGCTCATCGGGGCGGATCGGGGTGCCGAGCAGGGCCCAGTCGATCGGCGAGAGCTCGTCGGCGCCGAGCTGGCCGGCGTCGCCCTCCTCATCGGCAGGCGGGCCATCCTCGTCGGGCGCGCTGAGCTGCCGGCGGGGCGAGGGGCCCAGCCGGCCGGTGCGGGTGGGCGCGAGGGGATCGTCGCCGTCGTCATCGCCGCCAAAAAGTTTGCCGACGTCCCAGGGGTTCGCCCCGCCGCCGCCGCCCCCGCCGGCGTCGCCGGGCGCGCCAGGCACCCCCGCGCCGCCGCCCCCGCCGAAGGCCGGGCCCTCGAGGTCGAGATCCATGTCGAGGTCCTCGTCGACCTCGACGATCTCTTCGACCTGCTCCTCTTGATCGGCGGCGGCGACCTCGCCGCCCGCCTTGTCCTGGTTGTTGATCAGGCCGGCCAGGGCCGCGTTGCCGAGCTGCGCGCCGACCCGCGCCGCGGCCTCGGTGCTGAGCTCCTGCCCCTCTTCGACCTGCTCGAGGTTCTGCTGCTGATCTTTGGACTGGTCCTGATCAGCGTCGGGACCCTTCTTTTGCTGGATCCGTCTGGTCTCGTAGCCGCTGGCCAAGGGGAGCCTCCAGCGGCGCATGGACCGCCGCGCCGAGCCTATCGCGCCGGCCTGTCCGGGCGGCCCCCGCGCCCCGCCTCCACCCCTCTGCTATGATCCGCCCCCGTCACCCGCGGGCGCCGGCCCGCCCTGGGCGCGCGGAGACGCCCGCCCCTGAGGAACGGCATGCACACCATCGGCGGCCTCACCCCCACCGGCCGCAAGCTTCGGGGTCCGGCCTCAGATCTCGTCGAGCTCGACGCGCCCAACGGCCTCAAGCACACCGCGATCGTCTTCCACCCCGAGCACCGCGACCACAACGGCATCAACGACGCGCTCAGCGTCGTGCTCGGCTTCCTTGAGAGCCCGATGGTCAGCGGGATCATCGAGCTGGTCGGCCATGACCAGCCCGAGGGTGCCTTTCTGTACCCGACCGGGCAGGTCTGGTCGCTCAAAGAGGTGGTGACCGCGCTCTACGACCGCGGCGAGGTCGGCGGGGTCCGGGCCGGGCTCGAGCTGATGTACGTCGCCGGCGAGATCTTGAAAGAGGCGTCGGACACCGGCGCCAGCCAGGGCGTCTACAGCCACGGCGGCCTGACCCCCTGGCGGGTCATGCTCCGCAAAGACGGCCAGGTGCAGATCATCGGCTACGCGCTGCCCCAGGTCGAGATCCTGCAGTTCTCTGCCGACCCCTCGGTCAAGCCCCAGACCGACAGCTTCCGCTACTGCCCGCCCGAGCGGGTGGTCTACGCCGCCGAGGACCTCAGCAGCGACCTGTTCAGCCTCGCGCTCATCGCCTTTGAGCTGATGACCGGCAAGCCCGTCTACGACGGCCTGGTCGACGAGATCCGCCAGCAGGCCGCCCGCGCCGAGGGCAGCAAGCGGCTGTTCCGCTTCCGCGACAAGCTGCCCCAGGCGGTGCGCGACCTGCTCGGCCAGGTGCTGCGGCTCGAGCAGCGCGACCGCTACACCGACGGCGACAGCTTCCTCAGCGCGGTGAGCCGCGTGCTCAGCTCGCCCGACGCCACCGGCCCCTCTCTGATCGACGTGATGGGCAGCATCAGCAGCATGGTGCCCCGGGCCGGCGCGGTGGTCGACTCGGCGTCGACCTCGATGGGCACGCCCGAGCAGTTTCGCAAGATGCTCGGCGAGGACGAGGCCCCGGCCGATGGGCCGGTGCGCCGCAGCTTCACCGCGCCCCCGCCGGCCCGCGGCCCCGCGCCGCCCCCCGCGGCCGCGGCGCCAGCCGCGCCCAGC
>JBJONS010000721.1:0-4196 GCA_046051725.1 Pseudomonadota bacterium
CAGGTCGGGGCTGAGGATCACCTGCGCGCGGCCGCCGGCGGGTACCGGGGCGTCGAGCAGCTCGACCGCGCGGCGGGCCGCCTTCTCGGCGAGCTGGGCGGGATCGCGCACAAAAAGGCAGGACCAACCACCGGTCGCGCCGAGGCTCTCGGCCTGGGCCATGCGCTGGCCGTGGTCCTCGGCCACCGCCGAGATCGACAGCTCGGGGCGCACGAGGCGCACGGTGCAGGCGGCGCCGTCGCTGGTCACGATGGCCTTCTCGCTGCGCAGCTCAGTCAGCGTGGTCGAGGCGCTGCAGATGCGGGCGTGGGCCCCGCGCGCGTGGGCGGCGAGCCGGAGCACCAGCGCGATGCGCTCGTCGAGGCTGTGCTGCTCGTCGATGTCGTCGACGGCGAAGTCGCCGACCGCGAGCCGGGTCGGCGGCGGGGGCGCCCGCTTGTCGCGGCGCAGGGCGGCGCTGCCCAGCGCGTGGGCGCGGGCGGCGGAGATGGCCCGGGCGACCGCGGCCGGGCTCGCCTCGCTGGTGCAGGCGAAGCCCCAGGTGCCGCCGGCGAGCACCCGCACGCCCACGCCGCTGCGGGTGCGGGTCAGGCTGCGCTCGAGCATGCCGTCGCGGGCGGTCAGCGTGCGGAGCGCCTTGTGGTGGTACCGCAGCTCGAGGAGCTCGCCCTCTTTGGCGTACTGCAGGCTGTCTTCGAGGAGCTGGCGGACGGCGGGCAGGTGTTCGGCGGTCATGGGCGGGCCTCCGCCGGGGGCCTATCGCGGCCCGCCGCAGCGGCGCGGCGGCCGTCAGCGCGGCGGCTGGGCCGCCCCCAGGCAGAGCCCTGCGACCGCGAGCCCGAGCAGCCCGAACAGCGAGGGGAGGGTGTTCTCGGCCACCCGTGCCCCGGCGAGCAGGCGGTCGGCCCCCGCCGCGGCGCCGGGCGCGGGGGGCGCGGCCACGAAGGCGTCGTCCTCGCCGGCCAGCGCGTGGACCGGGGCGGCGTCGGCGCGCAGCTGCAGCACCGCCTCGTGGTCGACGGCCGCGGCGCTCACGGCGGCCCCGAGCAGCGGCACGGCGAGGGCGAGGGCGGTCAGCGCGGGGGAGAGGGAGGGCATGGGGGGCTCCGGCGCGGTGCGCTCGCCTGCGGACGGATCGGCGCGCGCCGACCAGGAGGCCCTCGGCCACGCTGTCCCCAAAACGGCCACAGGGCCCGGCGAACCGGACCCTGTGGAGGGGCGGGGCGCGGAGCGCCCCGGGCCGAACGACTCAGTCGTTCTTGCCCTTGCCCTTGCCCTTGCCCTTGCCCTTGCCGGCCTTGCCGCCGTCGCCGTCGCCATCACCGCCGCCGTTGTGGCTGGGGGTGTTGTGGCTGGGCGCGCCGCCGCCGTTCCGCTTCTTGGCCTTGGCCTTGGCCTTGCCCTTGGCGCGGCCGAGGTTGGCCTTGCCGCCCTTCTTGGAGACGACGCGCTCCTCTTCGGGGACGCCATCCAAGTCCTCGAAGTACACGAAGGTGAAGCCATCTTCCTGGCCGACCGCGAAGCCGAGCTGCTGCGTGTCCTTGGTGAAGAGGATCGCGGTGAACTCGGGGCTCGAGTAGTCGTCGGCCTTCTTGTAGCCGGCCTTCTCGACCGCGGGCTGGTACGACGCGGTGTAGGTGCTGATGGCGCCCTCTTCGTAGGCGATCAGCAGGGCCTTGCTGTCGGAGAGCAGGATCTGGCCGTCGTTGATCGGCAGGCCCAGAGCGGCCCAGTTGTCGGAGAGGGGGACGGTGAGCAGGTCGCCCTCGGCCGGGGCGGGCTCGGGGGCGGGCTCGGCGGGGGCCGGAGCCGGCGCCGGCTCGGCCGGAGCGGGGGTCGGGGCCGGGGTCGGGGCGGCCTCGTCACCGCCACCGCAGGCGAGGATCGAGAGGCCGAGCACGCTGAGCGTGACCAAGCTGATGCGCTTCATCGGGTGTCCTTTGCCCGAGCTCGGGCAGGGGAGAGGCGTCGGGCTGCGGCGCCGGTGGGGAGATCGCGGGAGATCGCGGGAGATCGCGGGAGATCAGGAGAGCGGGGCCCTGGGCGCCGCCGGGGACCGGCCGCCGCGACCCGGGTGGGCGCGCGTCGGGCAGGGTCGAGGAGGGGCGCAGGGGCCGTTCGAGGCAGACGGGGGTGTCTGGTGGAGGAGGGGCCGCGGCGGTTCGCGCGCCCCACGGGGTGGGAGCGCGTGAGGGTGGGGAGCTACCCCCGCCCACCCGGGAGGGCCGCCGCGGCGCGCCCAGGGGCGCTGCGCCGGCCCGATGCCCCGCGCGGGGCCCGGTCGTCCAGACCGGCCGAGCGTAACGAAGGCGGGTGAAATTGTGTACTGCCTCGGTCCCCGGCCGGGCCCGGTCAGGTGAAGGGGCCGGCGGAGGACCGATGACCCCTGCCCCGTCGACCGCGCCCCCCGCCGGGCTCCCGCCCGCTGCGCTGGGCAGCCGCGCGCTCTTTCCCGCGCTGCAGACGCCATTTTACCTCAACCACGCCGGCGTCAGCCCGGCCAGCGCCCGGGTCGCGGCGGCGGTCACCGCGATGGTCGAGGCCTACGCCGCCCGTGGGATCGGGGGCCTGGGCGCCTCGCTGCCGCTGCGCGAGGCCCTGCGCGCCGACGCCGCCCGCTTGCTCGGCCTGCCCGCCGCGCAGGTCGCGCTCACGGGCGGGGCGACCCGCGCGATCGTCGACCTGGCCGTCAACCTGCGCTGGCGGCGCGGCGACCGGGTGCTGCTGTTCTCGGGCGAGTTCCCGGCCAACATCACGCCCTGGCAGCAGGCCGCCCAGGCCGAGGGCCTCGCGCTGACCTTCCTCCCCGCCGGCGATCACTGGGGCGGCGCGGGCCTGGGCCTCGCCGCGGTCGAAGCCGAGCTGCGGCGGGGCGGCGTGCGCCTGATCGCGGTCAGCGCGGTGCAGTTCTCGACCGGCCTCGCGATGCCGCTCGCCGAGCTGGCTGCCCTCGCCCACGCCCACGGCGCGCTGATCGCCGTCGACGCGATCCAGGCGCTGGGCGCCCTGCCGGTGGACGCCGGCGCGCTCGACCTCGACATGGTGGTCACCGGCGCGCACAAGTGGTTGATGGGCATGGAGGGCGCCGGCTTCTGCGGCCTCTCGGCCCGCGCGCTTGAGGCGCTCGCGCCGCGCACCGCGGGCTGGCTGAGCCACGAAGAGCCCGTGCGGTTCTTGCTCGAGGGGGCCGGGCACCTGCGCTACGACCGCCCGATCCGGGCCGAGGCCTCGTGGATGGAGGGGGGCGCCCCGCCAGTTTTGGGTTTCGCCGCGTTGCAGGCGGGCATGGCCCCCCTGCTCGAGCTGGGGATCCCGGTGATCGCCGCCCACGTCGGCGCCTACCTCGACCGCCTCGAGCCGGCGCTGCAGGCCCGCGGCTTCGTCAGCCTGCGCTCGCCGCTGGCCGCGCAGCGCTCGGGGATCTTGTCGGTGGATCCGCCGCCGGGCGTCGATCCGGTGGCCCTGCACGCCGCGCTGGGCGCCCGCGGCCTCGCCTGCGCCCTGCCCGACGGCCGCCTGCGCCTCTCGCCCCACTGGCCCAACGCGCTGGACGAGATCGACGGCGTCCTTGACGTGGTGGACGATGCCCTCGCCGCCCTGGCCCCGCCGCGGCCCGGCCCCGCCGCCCGGTCGGCGCCCGCCGCCCAGCGCAACCGCGGCCCGCTGCTCGGCGTGCTGGCCCGGCACCTGGGCCCGCGCGGGCGCCTGCTCGAGCTGGCCTGCGGCACCGGCGAGCACGCCACCTTCCTCGCCCGCCACCTGCCCGGCTGGTCGGTGCTGCCGACCGACCCGACCGAGGGGGCCCGGGCCAGCGCCGCGGCCTGGGCCGCTTGGGCCGCCGCCCCCGGCCTGCGCCCCCCGGCCGCGCTCGACGCCCGCGATCCCGACTGGGGTGAGGACGCGCTGGACGCCGTGCTCTGCGTCAACATGACCCACATCTCGCCCTGGGAGGCCACGCTCGGCCTGCTCGCCGGGGCCAGCCGCCACCTGCGGCCCGGCGGGCACCTGTTCATCTACGGGCCCTTCTGGGAGCAGGGCGTCGCGCCGGCGCCGAGCAACCTCGACTTCGACGCCGACCTGCGGCGCCGCGACCCGTCCTGGGGCCTGCGCGCGGTCGAGGCGCTCTCCGCGGCCGCCGCCGCGGCGGGCCTGCGCCTCGTCGAGCGCGCGGCCATGCCGGCGAACAACCTCACGCT
>JBJONS010000722.1:0-3195 GCA_046051725.1 Pseudomonadota bacterium
TGCCGCCGCGCTTCGCCGCCCGCAAGCCGGTGATCGCGCCGATCGGCCGGCTCGACAAAGAGAGCAGCGGCCTGCTGCTGCTCACCGACGACGGGGCGCTCAACCACCGCCTGACCAGCCCCAAGCACCACGTCGAGAAGCGCTACGAGGTCATTGTCGACCGCCCGCTGCGCGGCGACGAGGCGGCGGCCTTCGCCGCCGGCGGCATGCTGCTCGACAACGATGACCGGCCGCTGCTCCCGGCCCGGCTGCTGGCCAGGCCCGGCGCGGCGTCCCCCGCCGATGGCGCGGGAGACACCGTCTGCTCGGTCATCCTCACCGAGGGGCGCTACCACCAGGTGCGCCGGATGTTCGCGGCGATGGGCAACCACGTGCTGCAGCTGCACCGCAGCGCCATCGGCGGGCTGACGCTGCCCGACGACCTGCCGGCGGGGGCGTGGCGGACCATTCGGCCCGATGAGGCGGCCCTGGTGCCCTTGGCCTAGGATGGATGGGGCACCTGCAGGTGCCAGAACAGCGCTGCCGACGCCGTGCTCAGCGCCAGCTGACCGGGCAGAGCACGCCGGCCTCGAGCAGGCTCAGGGCCGCCTCGGGGCTCAGGCCGAGGGCCTCGGGCAGGGCCGCCTCGCGCGCGGCGCTGGCAAGGGCCTCGAGAACGAGGTCCTCGACCTCCATCAGCTCGACCTCGCCGTCGGGCCGGCGGATGGCCGCCAAGTGCAGCGTCGGCTGGACGGGCTCGAGGCCCAGCGCCGGGTCGATCAGCTCTGGATCGGCCGAGACGGCGTGGTTGACGCTGAGGATGCGGACGTGCCGCGGCAGGCGCAGGCGGTCGTCGGCGGCCTCGTCGACCGGCAGGCTGGCGCTGTCGAGGTCCGGCGGCGGCAGGTGCGCGAAGGCGGCGTCGAGGCGGGCCTGATCGGCGGCGGCGCCGGGGTGCTCGGCGCTGAGGAAGGCGGCGAAGCGGTCGCCGAGCGGGGCGCGGGCCGGGCCGTCCACCGCGGCGAAGCGCCGGATCAGCTGCGGCAAGGCGCCGCCGAGCAGCCGGCAGGCCCCAGGCAGGGCGCTCTGGACCCCCGCCTCGAGCTGCCCCAAGGCCACGCCGAGGCCGACGCCGATCGGGTAGCCGACCGCGAAGACGTCCTCGGGCGGCGGCACCACCCAGTCCTCGTGCAGCGCGGTGTAGGCCTCGACGCAGCGCAGCACGCCGTCCTCGCTCTGGTCGTCGGCCAGGGCCTCGGTGAGCTGGTCGAGCTCTTCGGCGCAGTCGCCCTCGGTCTCGGCGAGCACGCTGAGCAGCCGCCAGCCGATGTCTTGGGCGATCCAGGCCCAGCGGCCGCCGATCCAAGGCCGGGCCGGGGCCCCGCCGCAGATGGCGTCTTGCACGGCGCGGATCCGGGCGATGAGCGCGTCGAGGGTGGGCAGCCAGCCCTCGCCCTCGTCAAAAAACAGGTCGAGGTAGCGGTGGAAGAGCTGCGACTGCAGCACCGGGCCGTGGGCGGTGGCGTAGGCGAGGCCGTCGCTGCCCAGCTCGAGCGGGCCGTGGCGGTTGGGCACGCTGCGGCCCTCGCGCAGAGAGCGCCAGGCGGCGTCAATCTCGCGCTCGACATAGGCCCGCCCGCCGGCGTGCCAGGCCTCGACCTCGGCCTGGGGGGCCTCGACCGGGCCCCGCGCCGCCGCGGCGTCGCAGTCGGCGCAGCGCTGCCCGAAGAGGGGCCCGCCGCCAGCGTGCCGGTCGCAGCGGCGCAGGCCGGCCTCGTCGTGGAAGTACCAGAGGGCGACCGGCAGCACCTCGGCGAGGCGCGCGGCCTGGGCGTGCCAGAGCCGGCTCATGCCCGGGGCCCAGCCAAAGCCGACGAGGCCGTGGCAGAGCTCGTGCGCGGTCCACTTGGGGCCGTGGCCCGGGTGCAGGCTGGCCACCCGCCGGTCGAGCCGGAAGGTGCGGAACTTGGTCTCGGGCAGCGCCCCGCGCACCCAGCCCAGCGCGTCGGGATCGGTGGGGTGCAGGCCCAGATCGGGGCGGCCGACCACGTCCATGCCCTCAGGCAGGGGGAGCTCGAGGCGGCGCTCGAAGTGGGCGAACAGCAGGCCGCTCTCGACCGCCATGCCGCCGACGCGGGCGGCGGCGGGGCTGCGGTGCAGCTCGTGGGCGAGGGCGCCGGTGGGGTGGACGGTGGTCATGCGGGCTCCAGCGGGCGCGCCCCATACCCCAGGGGGCTGGTGGGGCGCCGCCCGCCGGGGCTCAGCGCGCGCTCAGGTCTCCGCCGAGGCCGATCACCGCGCCCTGGGCGCCGAGCATGTCGACGGTCACGCCGCTGAGGCCGAAGCCCTCGATGTCGGGGATCGGGATCTCGGACAGGGCGTCGGTCAGCGTCGGCAGCAGCAGCGGGACGAGCAGCTGCAGCAGGGCCTCGGTGTCGGCCGCGCCGGCGCTGGCCGCCTCGGGGATGACCACGTCGAAGGTCAGGTCCATGTCGCCGAGCGTGATCTCGACGGCGGTGGCGTCGGCGTTCGCCGCCAGATCCATCTCGATGAAGGCCGAGAAGTAGACCTGGATCATCTCGTTGCCGGCCACCGCCGGGCCGTTGTAGAGCGTCAGCAGCATGTCGCCGAGCTGCAGCTCGGCCATCGCGTCGACCCCGTCGGGCACCGCGACCGGCGGCAGCAGCGCCTCAAGCGTCAGGTTCAGCTCGGTGAGGCCGGGCAGCAGCACCTGCAGGTCGGCCACATCGAGGCCGAGCGCCGCGCCGCTCAGCCGCTGGTCGAGCAGGCCGCCGCCCCAGAAGGCCATCAGCGCCTGGTTGAAGAAGTCGAGGTTGATCCCCAGCCACGTGCCGGCGGCCCGGTCCCAGGTGCTGACCGCGTCGCGCAGCACGAGGCTGCCGAGGTGGTCGGTGCCCTTGATCCAGCGGTCGGGGGTGACCGTGGTCTCGAGGCCCAGCGTCAGGCCGACGGCGTCGACGTCCACACTCTCCGGCACGGCGTTGACCGTGTAGGTGCGGCCCGAGACCGCCAGCGGCAGGCTGATCTCGAGGTCTTGGAGCGCGTCTTCGACCACCGTCGGCACCTCGGTGCGGACCGCGTCCTCGATGGCGTCGAGCACGTAGCCCTCGATGAGGCCCGAGATGGTCGAGTCGAGCCCAAAGAAGGCCAGCACGTCGTAGACCGTGCCCGAGACGTTGAAGTCGAAGTTCGTGG
>JBJONS010000723.1:0-23667 GCA_046051725.1 Pseudomonadota bacterium
CGCTGTCGGAGAACGAGCTGCCTGAGGGCGAAGAGCTGCGGGTGAGCGCGGACGCCCCCCTCGGCTGGGGCAGCGCCCCACCGAGCGCGCCCTCGGGGCGCTGACGCCCGCGCACCGCCGCAAGCGCGGGCTGCAAGCGGGGGCTGCACAGCGACTGCGGACCTTCTGACCTGCGACCCACCGCACACCGGCAGACGCCGCGCGCCCCAAAACGGCGAACGCCGCCGGGCGCGGTGGCCTCGGCGGCGCGGACGACACGTGGACGACACGCGGATGGCGCGGGGGCGGCGCCCGGGCATCGACCCGGGCGGCCCCGCGGGAGCGCTCAGTAGGTGAGCTTGCCCGGGAGGGTCTTGGCAGCGGCGACGAAGCCGGCCACCTGGGCCTCGGTCGGCACCTCGAGGGCGACCTTGCGCTTGCCGTTCACCTCGATGAGCTTCGCGGTCAGGTTGGCGGCGTTGCGCTGGGCCAGCTCTTTGACCGTGTCGACGCCGGACTTCTTGAGCAGCTCGGCGGTCTGGCCGGTCACGCCCTCGATGCGCAGCAGGTCGGCCATGTTGGCCCACTTGAGGACCAGGTCGGGGCGAACCTCGGCCTTCTCGGCGAGCTCTTTGCGGCCGGCCGGGGTGGCGGCGCGGTCGAGCAGCTCGCTGGTGGTGCTGACGCCGACCTTGGCGAGGCGGTCCGCGAACTTCGGACCGACGCCCTCGATCTCCTCAATCTTGTACGACATCGTGCGCTCCGGGGATCGGGTGATCCGGGGATCTGGGGGTGGGCTGGCTCGGGCCGGGGCCGACGAGCCTTGGAGGAAGCTAACCGCTTGCGGGGCAGCGCGCGCTCCTGTCCCGGGAGGAGGGGCGCGCAGCGCGCAGCTTCGGCACAGAGACGGGGAGGGTAGAAGCCTCACCCGGAGCGATCCGGGTGAAACTTGACCATTTGGAGCATCCCCATGAATGGCCGCGCGGGAGTGTATCCCGCTGGACGGGCCTGTCCGGTGTTTCGCTGACCTCATGGTTACACTGAGTGACAATTACGGCGTCTGGGGCGCCGCTGCCGCCGCGGCCCGCCGCATACGGTATCCACCGTACATTCCGCGCCGCCGATCCGCGCCGCCGCCACCGGCCCCAGCTGCACCAACAGCGTCGGTGCGCCCCGTTCACCGCCGGAGCAGACCAGATGTTGCCCTTACACGGAGTCCGGGTGCTCGACCTCACCCGGGTGCTCGCTGGCCCCTACGGCACGCTGTTCCTCGCCGATCTTGGCGCTGACGTCGTCAAGGTCGAGCACCCAGGGGAGGGCGACGACACCCGGTCCTTCGGTCCCCCCTTCATGTCGGGCGAGAGCACCTACTTCTTGTCGGTCAACCGCGGGAAGCGCTCGATCGCCATCGACCTCAAGGACCCGGCCGGCCAGGCCCGGGCCCGGTCCCTGGCCCTGGCCGCCGATGTGGTCTTCTCGAACTTCCGGCCGGGGGTCATGGAGCGGCTCGGGCTCGGGGCAGAGGCCCTGCGCGCCGAGCGACCCGAGCTCATCGTCTGTACGATCCAGGCTTTTGACGACCCCGATGACCCGCGGCCCGGCTACGACCTGCTCATGCAGGGCCTGTCGGGCATCCCCGCCCTGACCGGCCCCGTCGAGGGCGAGCCATTCAAGTGCCCGGCGAGCATCGCCGACCTCGTGAGCGGCATGAACGCGGCGATCGCGATCCTCGCCGCGCTGCACCGCAAGCGGGTCAGCGGCGAGGGCGCCACGGTCCGGGTCTCGCTGCATGAGAGCACGCTGAGCCTCTTGACCTACCACGCCAGCGCCTGGCTGAACGCCGGGGCGGCGGCGCCGCGCATGGGCAACCACCACCGCTCGATCCACCCCTTTGGCACTTACCCCGCCGCCGACGGGCACCTGAACCTCTGCGTCGGGAATGACGCGCTGTGGGTCATCCTGTGCAAAGCGATGGGGGAACCCGAGCGCGCCGCCCTGCCCGCCTACGCCCGCAACGCCGACCGGGTCGCCGCCCGCGCCGAGCTCGACGCCTGGCTCTGCCGCCGGCTCGCCGAGGACACGGTCGCCGGCTGGACCGCGCGCCTCACCGCCGCCGGCGTGCCCTGCGGGCCCATCTTGAGCGTGGAGCAGGCGCTCGAGGGGCTGATCACCCTCGCCCACCCGCACCCCACGACCGGGGAGGAGGTGCGGTCGCTGCGCCTGCCCTTCGCCATGGACGGGGCCGGGCGCGGGGCTGAGCGCCGGGCTCCCCGCCTCGGCGAGCACGACGGCGAGGTCGAGGCCGACTGGCTGGCGACCGGGCGCTGAGCTCTCGCGCCTTGCTCCTGCGCTCCGCGCGCCGGGCGGCCCGTGGATGTGGCAGGCTGCGGGCATGCGCACGCCGTCCTGCCCGCCGTGGCCCCGCGCCGCGCCGCTCCTCCGATCGCTCGCCCTGGTCGCGCTGCTCGGCGTGCCGCCCCTGTTGGCCGCGGCACGCGCGTGGGCATCGGGGCCCTCGGTGGTCGAGCCGCTCTCCGTCTCGGCCCTGGCCGCGGCGATCGCCGAGTACGACCGGGGCGCGCAGCTCCCCTTGCCCCGCCTGACCGACGCCCAGCGCACCGCGCTCATCCGCGGCGAGGTGGTCCGGGTGCTCGACCAGCCCGGCGGCGACCCCGACGAGCCGCGACGGGCGACCGGCCTGCGGGTGATCCCCGCTCCGCGCGACGTGGTCTGGGTGGCCTGCCAAGACCCCCACTACGTCCAGAGCGGCGAGGTGACCGAGGTCCGCGTCGAGTTCGCCCCGCCCGACCGCTCGCGCTGGTACGGCCTGCTCGACCTGCCCCGACCCTTCGCGGATCGGCACTGGCTCGTCGATGTGACCAACAACCACAGCCTCGCGGCCAGCTCGGGCAACCGCGCCTGGGAGCACCCCTGGCGCCTGCGCGCGGGCGGCGAGGCCGAGCTCGGCCCGCTGGTCGCCGCCGGCCGCCTCGCCAAGATCCCGCCTGAGGTGGTGGCCGAGGCGGTGTGGACCCCGGTGAACCACGGCGCATGGCTGGTCATCGCGCTCGACCCCGAGCACACCCTGCTCGGCTACCACGCGACCTCGGTGGTCGGCGGCGCGATCCCCGAGGGGCTGATCACGCGCTTTGTGCACGCGACGCTGGGGGGCATGCTCGAGGCGGTCGCTGAGCGGGCCGTCCACAAGGTCCGGGCGCACTACGTCGCGGGCCACAAGGCGGTCATCGGCGGAGATGGGCGTCCAGTGGGACATTTCGGAGGATAGCGGCCCGATCCGCGGGCGGCGGCGCCGCGGCGGGCTAAGCGCGGCCCCCGCCCACCGCCCCGGAGCCCCGATGTCCGCCGCGCCCCCGTCCGCCGCCCCCTCCGCCGCCGCGCCGCCCGCGCACGACCGCTCCGCCGCGCTCTTCGCCGAGGCCCGGCGGGTGATCCCCGGCGGGGTCAACTCGCCGGTGCGCGCCTTCGCCGCCGTGGACGGCGATCCGCCCTTCATCGCCCGCGGCGAGGGCAACTGGCTGGTCGACGCCGACGGCAACCGGGCGCTGGACCTCATCGGCTCCTGGGGCCCGCTGATCTTCGGCCACGCCGACCCCGACGTGCAGGACGCGATCATCGAGGCCGCCAAGGGCGGCACGAGCTTCGGCGCCCCGACCGAGGGCGAGGTGCGCTTCGCCGAAGAGCTCTGCGCCGCGCACCCCTGCCTCGAGATGGTGCGCCTGTGCAGCTCGGGCACCGAGGCGACGATGCACGCCCTGCGCCTCGCCCGCGGGGCGACCGGCCGCGACGTGATCGTCAAGCTTGACGGGCACTTTCACGGCGCGCACGACGCCGTTTTGGTGGCCGCGGGCTCGGGCGTGGCGACCTTCGCCCGGCCCGGCTCGCCGGGGATCCCCGCCGCGGTCGCGGCCCTGACCCGCACCGCCCCCTACAACGATCTGGCGGCCGTCGAGGCGCACCTCGCCAAGGGTGACGTGGCGGCGGTCATCCTCGAGCCGGTGCCCGGCAACATGGGCTGCATCGTGCCCGCCCCTGGCTACCTCGAGGGGCTGCGCCGGCTGACCACCGCGCACGGCGCGCTGCTCATCATTGACGAGGTGATGACCGGCTTCCGCCTCGCCCGCGGCGGGGCCTGCGCGCGCTTTGGCGTCGACGCCGACCTGGTCTGCCTCGGCAAGATCGTCGGCGGAGGCCTGCCGCTCGCCGCCTTTGGCGGCAAGCGCGCCATTATGGAGAAGCTGAGCCCGCTGGGCCCGGTGTACCAGGCGGGCACGCTCTCGGGCAACCCCCTGGCCGTGGCGGCCGGCCGCGCGGTGCTGCGCAAGCTCACCCCGGCGGTCTACGCGCGCCTCGAAGAGATCGGCGCGGCGGTCGAGGCGGGGCTGCGCGGGCCGGTCGAGGCGGCCGGCTGCGCCTTTGTGCGCGTCGGCTCGATGTTCACGGTCTACTTCCACCCCGAGGCGCCGGCCGACTTCGAGGCGGTCAAGCGCTGTGATCTGCCTCGGTTCGGTCGTTTTCACCGCGCGGCGCTGGATCGGGGGGTCTACATGCCCCCCAGCCAGTTCGAGGCCGCTTTCCTGCCCGCGACGCTCACCGACGCCGAGGTCGCGCACTTGGTGCGGGTCCTCATCGAGGCGGTCGCCGTCAGCGCCTGAGCCGGGCCGCGTGTCGGACTGGCGACAGCGGAGCCCTTGCCCTTTGACTGGCCCGCCCCGGCGGATTACCCCCACGCTCCGCCCCGGACCGGGGTGGAGCTGGAGAGTGGTTGACCTTCCCCGGTTGACCCCGTTGACGACGACGACGACGCAGCGACGGCTGGTGCAGCCCTGACGGCCCCTCCGCGCGCCCCCGCGCGCCCGAGGCTTGAATGGACCCCCGCACCCTCCGCCGCTACGGTCGGGCGACCGCCTCGGTCACAGAGCTCGTCGTGATGGTCGTGCTGGGCGTCTACCTCGGTGACGCGCTCGACTCCCGGCTCCGCACCGCCCCGTGGCTGCTCCTCGGCTGCAGCACAGCGGCCCTCACGGTCGGCATGGTCCGACTGACCCTGGCGATGCGAGGCCTCGCGGACCCTGATGACCCTCTCCCTCCGCACGATCACCCACCAGAGCGCGGCCCTGCTGGCGCTGATCGTGGGGCTGAGCGCGCTGATGGCTGATCGGCAGGTCACGCTCGGGATCGCCGCGGCGGGCGGGCTCTGCCTGCTCAACCTCGGGCTGTGGCAGGTCGTGGGGCGCGGCCTCTTCGACGCCCGGCTGCAGGGCGGCTCGGCGGCCCTGCCGGTGGTCCTCTGGGGCCTCAAGCTTCTCCTCCTGGTCGGTGGCTCCTCGCTGCTGCTCGCGCACTTCCCGCCGGTGGCGGTGGCGCTGGGCGGCTCGGTGCTCGTCGCCGTGCTCCTCCTCTCTGCCTCCCGCGGCGTGTTCACCACGCTCGATGCCGAGGACGCCTGATGTACCACTTCTCCTGGTTCCAGCTGCTGTCTCCGCTGGTGCACGCGCTTGAGGGCGTCGGCGCCTCCCACGACGACGCGATCCGGGTGCTCACCTCTTGGGGCATCTGCCTCGGCCTGCTGGCGCTCGCCGCCGTGGGCCGCGCCGCGCTGGGCAAGAAGCTCGACGCCAAGGCGGGCGCCGCGCAGTTCGTGCCCTCGCCCGGCCTCGGCCTCGGCGGCATGTTCGAGCTCTTCGTCGGCGCGATCATCGGCATGCTCGAGCCTACGCTGGGCAAGGCCGACACCCGCCGCTACTTCTGGCTGCTCGGGGGCACCTTCCTGGTGATCTTCGTGAGCAACCTCATGTCGGTCATCCCGGGGTTTCTGCCCCCCACCGACAACGTGAACACCAACCTCGCGATGTCGCTGGTGGTGCTCAGCATCTACGTCTTCGAGGGCGTGCGGCGCACCGGCCTGGGCTTCTTCAAGCACATGGCCGGCCCGGTCTGGTGGCTGGCGCCGCTCATCTTCGCCATCGAGGCCGCGGGCGTGTTCCTCATCCGGCCCGCCTCGCTCACGCTGCGCCTCTTCGGCAACATCAACGGCGACCACATGGTCTTCGGCATCATGTCCGACCTCGTGCCGCTGCTGGTGCCCTCGATCTTCCTGGCGCTGGGCATCTGGGTCAGCTTCCTGCAGGCCTTCGTGTTCACCCTGCTCTCGGCCATCTACTTGATGCTCTCTGTCGGCCATGACGACGAAGAGGGTCACCACTAAAGCTCGCTCGTGCCCCGACGGCCTGGTCCGCCAGGCCCCCCGCGCGCGGTGCCCCGCACCGTGACGGCGGACCACCTCACCGCCGCGGCCCCGCCGGCTCGCGGAGCCTCCCCACCCTTGCCCTCTGCCCCTGATTTGGAGGAAACCATGAAGAACGCCCTCAAGCTCCTGCCCGCCGCGCTCGTGCTCCTGACCTTCGCCACCCCGGCCTTCGCGCAAGACGGCGGCAAGGGCGACATCGCCATGGCCGCTGGCCTCGCCATCGGCGGCGCCGCGATCGGCGGCGCGCTGGGCCAGGGCAAGGCCGCCGCGGCCGCCCTCGACGGCATCGCCCGCAACCCCCAGGCCTCGGGCAAGCTCTTCACCCCGATGATCATCGGCCTCGCGCTCATCGAGTCGCTGGTCATCTACGCGCTGGTCATCGCCTTCCAGCTCGTCGGCAAGCTGTAGTCGGGCCGGCCGCGCGGTCGAGCCATCGCCGCCGCGGCCCCCGATCCGCCCGCCCCTGCGCCTTCGCGCCAGGGGCGCGCGTGTTTTTGGCGCCTCCCCTTCGACGCCCCCGATCGCGGCGGGCCAGGCCCTGCCCCCGCGCCGCGCCCGCCGCGGGGATCGCGGTCGCGCTGCGCGGGGTTGACGTCCCTGAGCCCCAAAAGGCGGCCAACGGACCCTGCGGCGCGCCGCTGTGTCATGCTGGACATCCGCCCTGGGGCTCCGCCGCCCCGGCCCGTCCCGCCGCGGCCCCGCCGCGCCCACCCCGCACCCTCCGCGCAGCCGGCGCCGCCGGTCCGCGCCCCTGGTGGTTCGATCATGCGCAGCTCCGCCTCCGCCCTCCTCCCCCTGCTCGTCCTCGCCGCGTGCAAGCCGCCGCCCCCGCCGGCCGCCGCCCCGGTCGGTTGGCACAAAGAGGCCACCGGCATGGCGTTTGAGTGCTACTTCCCGCCCGACTGGGGCAAGCTGCCCGAGACCGACCGCAAGATGGCCCGGGCCGCCGCGCTCGACGCGATGAAAGAGCAGTGGGCCGGCAAGCGCGACGGCGGGATGAGCCTCGAAGAGGGCGTGATCGACGAGGTCGAGGTCACCCTGCTCGGCCGGCCGGTGCAGATCGAGGGCGTGGTCAGCCAGAACCTCGAGGCCTGCCGCGCCGCGGCCGGCGGCGGCTCGGTCGAGGCCTGGGCCAGCGCGATCAAGGCCCTGCCCGGCAAGCTGACCGCCGGCGAGTGCCTCACCCCGCTCGACTACACGATGTTCGACTACCTCGAGATCGACACCGGCTGGCAGCGGCCGCTGCGCATCTGCAAGGGCGACAAGGTGCGGGTCTGGGCGCCGGTGGCCGACAAGTTCCGCATCACCGACAAGGGGCCCTGGATCAACGTCGAGGGCGACCCGGCCCAGCCGACCACCAGCGGCGACTGGCCCTGCAGCATCGAGGGCTGCCGGGCCGGCATGTTCATCATGAAATTCGTGACCGAGGCCGGGGTCGAGTACGTCAAGCCGGTCGGCGCCGAGCTCATGTTTGAGGCGCCCGAGAACGGCGAGATCAGCTTCTCGATCAACGACAAGACCTTCTACGACAACATCTGGTTCAAGAACGGCGGGATCACCGACCACGCCGCGATCAACGTCGAGCCCGCGCGCTAACGATGGCCTCGCTCCCGCTGACCCGCAAGCTGGCCTTCGCGGCGATCACCACGCTCGTGGTCTTCGGCGGGGTCGAGCTCGGCCTGCGCAGCGCCGGCTGGCCCAAGCCCACCGGCACCTTCGCGCACAACGAGCCGTTCTGGATCACCGACCCAGGCCTGTCCGGCGAGGCCTTCCCCCACAACGAAGAGCGCACCACCTTCCCGGTCTCGACCGACGAGAACGGCCTGCGCGCGCCGGTCCACGCGGTCGAGAAGCCGCCGTCGGCTTGGCGGCTGCTCTCGATGGGCTGCTCGACCACCTTCGGCTGGGGCGTGGGCGACGCCGAGGCCTACCCGGCCCAGCTCGAGGCCGCGCTGCGGGCCCGGGGCCACGCCGCCGCCGAGGTCATCAACGGCGGCCAGCCCGGCTACACGAGCTTTCAAGGGCTCTGGCTGTGGGACGAGGTCCTCAAGAACTACGAGCCTGACGTTGTCCTCATCGGGTTCATCGTGCAGGACTCGCGCAAGGCGGCCTACACCGACAAGAGCCAGGCGGTGCTGCAGCAAGACGCCCGCTTCCTCAAGCAGAACCTGCTGTACCGCAGCCGCCTCTACATGGGCCTGCGGGCCGGCCTCGGCAGCATCCAGCTCCAAGCCAAAGAGCGGCCCGACGGCGGCGAAGAGGGCCAGTTCCGCGTGCCCCCGGCCGACTACGCCGAGAACCTGCGCGCGCTGGTCGCCAAGGTGCAGGCGGCCGGCGCCACGCCGGTGCTGTTGGGCTACCCGCTCGAGCGCAGCGGCTACACCGCCCAGCACCGCCTGATCTTGCAGGCCGCCGCCGAGCAGCTCGGCGTGCCCCACCTCGACCTGCAGCCCCAGATGGAGCGCGCCGTGAGCGGCCAGCAGCTCTACTTCCCCAACGACCGCGGGCACGCCAACGCGGCGGGCAACGCGCTGATCGCGACCTGGGTCGCCGACTTCATCGAGGCCAAGGGCCTCACCGGCGCCGGGGCGGGCACGCCCGGCGGGGGCGCACCATGAGCCAGGGCGGTCCGCCGCGCGACAGCACCATCGTCCTGCTGGTGCTCAACGAGATCGACGGCCTGCGCGCCGTGTGGGATCAGCTCCCCATCGACCGCTTCGCCTGCGTGCTGGCGGTCGACGGCGGCTCGACCGACGGCAGCCGCGACTTCCTCGCCGAGAAAGGCGTGCCGGTGCTTGACCAGCGCGTGCGCGGCCGCGGCGCTGCCTTCCGGGTGGCCGCCCGGGCGGCGACCACCGCCCGCTTGGTCTTCTACAGCCCCGACGGCAACGAGGACCCGGCCGACATCGAGCGCCTCGACGATCTGGTGCTGCAGGGCGCTGATCTCGCGATCGCCAGCCGCTTCGCCAAGGGCGCGATCAACGAAGAGCAGGACGCCCTGCGCCCCCGGGCGCGGGTCAACGAGGCCCTGACCTGGCTCGCCAACCGCCTGTTCAACCGCCAGGGCTACGTCACCGACACGATCAACGGCTTCCGTGCCTTGCCCACCGCCCGGCTGCTCGAGCTCGACACCACGGTCAAGCGCTTCCCCATCGAGTACCAGATCTCGATCCGGTCCATGCAGCGGGGCTGGCGCATCGCCGAGCTGCCCACGGTCGAGGGCCAGCGGGCCGGCGGCGAGAGCAAGGCCCTGTCCTGGCCGGTCGGGAAGGACCACCTCAAGGTCCTCCTCAACGAGCTCCCCCACGCGAAGGTGTTCACATGAGCCTGGGCGCCGCCTCCCCCTCCGCCCGCGCCGCCGCCATCTCGGCCCTGGTCGAGCAGTACGGCGCGCTGGACGTCGACGCGCCCGCGCCCGCCGACAGCCTGCCCCTGGCGCTGGCCCCCTTTGGCAAAGAAGAGGTGGCCGAGGCCATCGCGACCCTGCTCGACGGGCAGCTCACCATGGGCCCGCGGGTCGCGGCTTTTGAGCGGGCCTGGGCCGAGTACATCGGCGTCCAGCACGCCGTGGCCGTCAACTCGGGCAGCTCGGCCCTGCTGGTCATGCTCGCGGGCCTCATCGAGCTCGGCCGCCTGCGCCGCGGCCAGCGGGTGATCGTGCCGGCGGTCGGCTGGTCGACCAGCCTCTTCTCGGTGGCCCAGGCCGGCCTCGTGCCGGTGCTGGTCGACGTCGACCCCGACTCGCTCGGCCTCGAGGGCGACTTCGACGACCCGGTGCTCGCGGTGCACCTGCTCGGCTGCCCGAGCCGCGCCCGCTCTCCTCTCCTGCTCGAAGACGCCTGTGGGGCCCACGGCGCCGAGGTCGACGGGCAGCGGGTCGGCGGCCGCGGCGCGGCCGGCGCCTTCAGCTTCTTCTTCTCGCACCACATCAGCACGGTCGAGGGCGGCGCGGTCACCACCGACGACGGCGCGCTCGCCGACGCGATGCGCAGCCTGCGCGCGCACGGCTGGGTGCGCGAGCGCAGCGACAAGGCCGCGCTGGTGGCCCAACACCCCGAGATCGACGAGCGCTTCCTCTTCGTGAGCGCCGGCTACAACCTGCGCATGCCCGACCTCTGCGGCGCTTTTGGCGTGCACCAGGTGCGGCGCCTGCCCGGCTTCTTGGCCCGCCGCCGGGCCAACCACGCGGCTTGGTGCGCCAAGATCGCGGCCTTGGGCCTGCCGCTGCGGGTCTTCCCCGAGCTGCCCGGCACCCGGCACGCCGCCTTCGCCTTCCCGATGGTGCTCGACGCCGACAGCCCGCTCAGCCGGGCCCAGCTCTGCGCCCGGCTCGAGGCCCGGGGGATCTCGACCCGGCCCATCTCGGGCGCCAACCTCGCGCGCCAGCCCGCCTTCGCCCGCCTGCCCGCGGTCGAGCTGGCGGGCCCGCTGCCCGTCGCCGACGCCGTGCACGACCGCGGCCTCTTCGTTGGACAATCCCACGCTTTCGACGAGCGCCACGGAGAGCTGCTGGCCGAGGCCTTGGCCGAGGCCTTCCGCGGCGCCTGAGCGCGCGGGCCCTTGGGCTATGCTCGCGGGCCCGGAGGCCCGATGGCGAACCCAGCAGCAGACGGCCGGCTCCCCGGCGTGACCGACGCCGCGCAGCGCGCGCAGAACGCCGACCAGCTCGTTGTTGTGACCGGCGGCGCCGGCTACATCGGATCGATGTTGATCCCCCGGCTGCTCGACCAGGGCTACCGGGTGCGCTGCGTCGACAACCTGATGTTCGGCGGGCAGGCCATCCTGCACCACTTCCTGCACCCGCGCTTCTCGTTCGCCGAGGTCGACATCACCGACGGGCCGGCGCTGCGCCGCCAGGTGCAAGACGCCGACACCGTCGTGCACCTCGCCGCGCTGGTCGGCTACCCGCTCTGCAAAAAGATGCCGCGGCGGGCGGTCGAGGTGAACGTCGACGGCACCCAGAACCTGCTCGACGCGCTGCGGCCCCAGACCCGGCTGCTGTACGGCAGCACCGGCTCCAACTATGGCGAGGTCGAGGGCATCTGCACCGAAGACACGCCGCTGAACCCGCTCTCGCTCTACGGCGAGACCAAGACCAAGGCCGAGGGCATGTGCCGCGCCCGCGGCAACTGCGTCGCGATGCGCTTCGCCACGGCTTTTGGGCTGGCGCCCCGCATCCGGCTCGACTTGATGATCAACGACTTCGCTTGGCAGGCGGTGCACAACCGCTACCTCGTGGTCTACGAGCGGCGCTTCCGCCGCACCTTCATCCACGTCTCGGACATCGCGCGGGCCTTCCTGCACATGATCGGCCGCTGGGATCAGCTCGAGCACGACATTTACAACGTCGGGCACGACTCGATGAACTACACCAAAGAAGACATCGTGGGCCTGCTCAAGCAGCGCCTCGACTTCTTGGTGCACTTCGCCGAGATCGGCAGCGACGACGACAAGCGCGACTATGCGGTCGACTACAGCCGCATCCGGGCCTCCGGCTACGAGATCACGGTCGACATCGACCGCGGCCTCGGCGAGCTGGTCGCCGGCCTGCCCCTGCTGCGGATCCGCAACCCCTACTCCAACGTCTGAGGCGCCATGTCCGCCGCCCTGCCGCCGCTCTCGGCCCGCTACTCCGGCCGCCGCGTGCTCGTGACCGGGGCCCGCGGCTTCTTGGGCCGCGCCGTCTGCGCCCGCCTGACCGCCGAGGGCGCCGACGTCTGGGCGCCCACCCGGGCCGCGCTCGACCTGCTCGACCGGGCCGCGACCAAGGCCGCCCTGGCCGCCGCCCGCCCCGAGATCGTCGTGCACTGCGCCGTGGACGGCGGGGGCCTCGGCTGGATGGCGGCGCACCCCATCGAGAGCGGCCTGCACAACGTCTTGATGAACGCCCACATCATCGAGGCGGCCGAGGCCTGCGGGGCCGCGCGCTTCATCGGGGCGGGCTCGGCCTGCGCCTACCCGCGGCTCTGCCCGGTGCCGTTTACCGAAGATCACCTCTGGGACGGCTATCCCGAGCCGACCAACGGGCCCTACGCCCAGTCCAAGCGCACGCTCATCGACCTCTGCGCCGCCTACTGGGCCCAGCGCCGCTTCTTCGCCGTGACCCCCCTGCTCGCCAACCTGTATGGGCCCGGTGACCACCTCGACCCGGGGCGCGCCCATGTGGTCGCCGCGCTGCTGCAGCGGGTGGTGTCGCTCGCCCCCGATGCGCCGCTGACCGTCTGGGGCAGCGGACGGCCCACGCGCGAGTTCATCTACATTGATGACGCGGTGGAGGGCATGCTGCGCTGCGCCGACCTCGACGAGCCCTCCACCATCAACATCGGGACGGGGGAGGAGCACAGCATCGCCGCCCTGGCCGAGGCGGTCTGCGCCGCGGCCGACCACCGGGGAGGGATCGTCTTCGACGCCACCAAGCCGGACGGCCAGCCGCGCAAGTGCCTGTCGGCCGAGAAGGCCGCCGCCCTGCTCGGCTGGCGGGCCGCGGTGGGCCTGGACGAGGGCCTGCGCCGCACGGTGGCGTGGTACCGCGCCGCGCGCGCCGCATGAGGCCCCGCCGGGCGGGCCCCGCCGCCGCGCTGGCGCTGCTCTCGGGCTGCTGGCTCGAGCGCGTCACCGGCGTGGCGGTGCCGCTGGACCCGGCCTACACCGCCAACGCCAAAGACGACGACGGGGGAGGGAGCAACGTGCCCTTCGCCGGCCACAGCGGCCCCACCGTGACGGTCTCGGGCACCGTGGGCGGCGAGCAGGCCATTGTCGCCACCCCGGTCGACCTGACGATCCAGGTGCCCGACCCCAAGGCGCCCGGCGGCATGCGGTCCGAGGGCAAGCTCATGCTGGACGGGCCCGGCAGCTTCAGCCTCAAGGTGCCGGTCGCGGCCGGCGCGCTGAGCATCCAGGCCTTCCAAGACCCCGACACCGACGGCCCCGGCGGCAAGGACCCCTACGTCGACCTGACCGTCGAGGTCGCGTCCGTCGACATCAGCGGCCTGGAGCTCATCCTCATCGAGGGGGGCCGGGGCACCGCCGGCGGGCCCGAGCACACCGAGGCGCCGCCCGGCGCGCCCGGCGGCGCCCCGCGCGCCGGCGCCGCCGCCCCCGGCGCGCCCGGCGGCGATCCCAACGGCCCCCAGCACCAAGAGGTGCCCGGCGGCGCGGTCCCCCACGGGACCGGCGTGCCGGTCGGCCCGCCGCCGATGGGCCGCGGCGCGCCCGGCGCCATGCCGCCCTTCGAAGACCTGGGCGCGGCCCCGCTCACCCTGCGGGTCACGCTGGACTGCGGGGACTGCAAGACCATCGATCTGGACCTCTTTGTCGAAGACCCGAGCCGCCCAGGCGGCCGCCGCCACATCGGCAAGCTCAAGGAAGAGCCCGGCCTCGTCGAGATCAAGGCGCCGCGCGGCTACGGCAAGGTCTTGCTCGAGGCCTTCTCGGACCTCGACGCCAACGGCCCGAGCAAGGGCGACCCGATGGGCATCTTCATGGGCAACCCGCTGGTGATCGGCGCCGAAGATCCGCCGCCCATCACCATAGAGCTGAAGGTGCAGCCGACCGGCGCCATGCCCCGGGTGGCCGTGCGCCCCGGCGCGCCCGGGCCCGCCGGCCTGCCGCCGACCCCGCCTCCGCCGCTGCCGCCGGCGCCCCCGCGCTGAGCCGCGGGCCATGACACCGCAGGGTCATCGCCGAGGGCCGCGCAGGGGCGCTCCCGCGGGCGGGGGTCGGGCCCCGCGCGGGGGTGGCGTGATAGCGTCCCGACCGGGTCGTCTGGGCGCGCGGTCTGCGCGGGCCCTGGACCGATCCGCCGAGGAACCCCATGCCGAGCCTCCTCCTGCTGGTGGCGGCGGCGCACGCCGCCTCCCCCTCCGCCCCCGGCGACCTGATCATCAGCGAGTTTTTGGCCGAGCCGCGCACGGTCGCGAACTACTGGGGTGAGTGGTTCGAGGTGCACAACCCGACCGCCGCGCCGATCGACCTGCTGAACCTCACGGTCGAGACCGACGACGAGCCGGGCTTTACGGTCAGCAGCTCGCTGGTCGTGCCGGCGGGCGGCTACGTCGTCTTCGGCATCGACGGCAACACCTTGCGCAACGGCGGCGTGTCGATCGACTACGTCTACGGCGACGGCTCGGGCCTCGACGTGTTCCAGCTCGACCACCGGGCCGACAGCATCCGGCTGAAGTGGGGCACCACCACCATCGACGCCGTGACCTGGGACAGCTCGGGCTCCTGGCGGCTCGAGGTCGAGGACAACTCCTACCAGGTCAACCGCAACGCGCTCACGCTCGAGTGGGCCAACGACCTGCCCCAGAACTGGTGCGACGCCGACGTGCCCTTCGGCAGCCTGTACGCGACCCCGGGCGAGCCCAACAGCAACTGCCCCGACTTCGGCCGCGACACCGACGGCGACGGCTTCACCCCGGCCACCGGCGACTGCGACGACAGCGACCCTGACGTCAACCCCGACGCCGTCGACGGCGCGCGCAGCCCCTACGGCGAGGCCAACGACGACGCCGACTGCGACGGCGTGCGCGACGACGGCACCACCGACGACGACGGCGACGGCTACGCCGAGGTCGAGGGCGACTGCGACGACGACGACGCGGCCCTGCGGCCCGGCGCCCCCGAGCTCGCCGACGGGCTCGACAACGACTGCAACGGCTGCGCCGATGACCTCGACGTCGACGGCGACAGCTTCACCCCCTGCGCGCCCGAGGTCCGCACCGACGGCGAGGGCTGGGACTGCGACGACACCGACGCCAGCGTCAACCCCGACGCCCGCGAGGTGGCCTACGACGCGGTCGACCAAGACTGCGACGGCGAGGACGCCTGCGACCTCGACGAGGACGGCTTCTTCGCCAGCCCCGAGGTCTGCGTCGACGGCGTCGACTGCTGCGCCCAAGACGGCGCGCCCGGCGCCGACTGCGACGACACCAGCGCGGCGGTCTCGCCGGCCGGCGACGAGGGCGAGCCCGAGGCCGGCGGCATCCCCGACGGCGCCGACAACGACTGCAACGGCGTGGTCGACGACCCCTACCTCGACCGCGACGGCGACGGGGTGAGCGTGTCCGACGGCGACTGCCGCGACGCCCCGGCCGACGAGGACCCCGACGCCCCGGGGGTCTTCCCCGGCGCGGTCGAGGCCTGCGGCGACGCGCTCGACAACGACTGCAACGGCCTGGTCGACGACGGCTGCTCGACGCCCACCGCGCTGGGCGCGCTGGGCGGCGGCGGGCTCTGCGCGGCCGCCGGCGGCGCGCCCGCCGCGCTCATCCCCTCCCTCTTCGTGCTCGGCCTGGCCGCGCTCCGCCGGCGCCAGCCCCGGCGCGGAGCTTGATGATGTCCCGCCGCCCGCGCTCCGCCGCCCTCCTCCCCCTGCTGCTGCTCGGCGCCACCGCCGCCGAGGCCGCCGAGGCCGACGGCTCCGTCGACTTCGAGCTGTTTCAGCCCCACGCCGACACCACCGGCTACCTGCACAGCGGCGGCGCGAGCACGCTCCGCCACCTGCAGCTCGGGCTCTCGCTGTGGGGCGGCTACGAGAACGACCCCGTGGTGCTGCAGGCCAACGGCGAGCGCGTCCGGCCCCAGGGCGGGGCCGAAGATGAGCGCGGCGACGCCATCGTCGACGGCCGCCTGCGCACCCACCTCGGCCTCGCGATGGGCATCGGCGGCTTCTCGAGCCTCGCCATCGACGTGCCCCTGACGCTGAGCCAGCAGGGCACCACGCTCGACAGCGTGGGCGGCGAGGCCCAGAGCCTGCGGGCCACCGGCCTCAACGACATCGTGGTCACGCCCAAGCTCATCGCGCTCAACCCCGAAGACTTCCCGGTCGGGCTGGCGGTGAACCTGCCGCTGAGCCTGCCGACCGGCGCGCGCGAGAGCTTCCTCGGCGACGGCGGCCTCGGCTTCAGCCCCAGCGCCACGCTCGAGGTCGCCGATGACAGCGTGCAGGACCGCCAGCACGGCCTGCGGGCGGCGGTGAGCGCCGGCTACGCGGTGCGCGGCGAAGACCGCCTGCGCGACCTGCACGTGGGCGGCGCGATGACCTGGGGCGCGGCCGGCGGCTGGCGCCCGGCGGACCCCATCGAGCTGGTCGCCGAGGTCCACGGCGAGCTGGGGGGCGGCCGCGCGGCGCAGTCCCCCGCCGAGCTGCTGGCCGGCCTGCGCATCTACGCCGGCGACATGGTGACGCTGAACCTCGGCGGCGGCGCCGGCTTGGCGGGCTTCGGCGCGCCCGACTGGCGCGGGGTCTTCGGCCTCACCGTCGCGCCCGACTTTGACCCCAACGCCAAAGACAGCGACCTCGACGGCATCAACGACGGGATCGACGGCTGCGTGACCAGCGCCGAAGACAAAGACGGCTACCAAGACAGCGACGGCTGCCCCGACAAAGACAACGACGTCGACAAGATCCCCGACGAGCGGGACAAGTGCCCCGACGACCCCGAGGACGACGACGGCTTCCAAGACACCGACGGCTGCCCCGACAACGACAACGACGGGGACAGCGTGGTCGACGTCGAGGACCGCTGCCCCAACGAGTCCGAGGTGGCCAACGGCTACCAAGACGACGACGGCTGCCCCGACTCGCGGCCGCGCTCCGACCAAGACAACGACCGCATCCCCGACGACGTCGACCGCTGCCCGGCGGTGGCCGAAGACTTCAACGGCAACGAGGACGGCGACGGCTGCCCCGACGGCCGCGTGCAGGTGCAGGGCGAGGCGATCAAGATCACCGAGAAGATCTACTTCGACACCGGCAAGGACTCGATCCAGGCGCGCAGCCACGACCTGCTCGACGAGATCGCCAAGGTGCTGGTCGAGCACCCCGAGCTCAAGCTCGTCCGCATCGAGGGCCACACCGACAACGTCGGCCCCGACGCCAACAACCTCAAGCTGAGCGGGGCCCGCGCCGAGGCGGTGCGGCGCTACCTCGTCGGCAAGGGCGTGGCCGTCGAGCGGCTCGAGGCGCGGGGCTTCGGCGAGATGTACCCGCTGCAGAGCAACGACACCGAGCCGGGCCGGGCGGCCAACCGCCGGGTCGAGTTCATCATCGTCGAGCGCGGCTGAGGCGCGGCGGGCGGGCCCGCGCCGGCGCGCCCCCGGGGCCGCCCGCGCGGGCCCTGCGCTTTTCGATCACCCTGGTAAAAACCCTGTGAGCCCACGTACCCGCCTCGTGTACACTCCCCGGCGACACTGCTCGAACCGCCGCCCCGGAGGCCACATGCGCCCACGCCCGCTCTCTTTGATCGCACCGCGCCTTTTGCTCTGCCTCGCCGCCCTCGCCGGCTGCGATGACGACGATGACGTGAAAGACAGCGGCCTCGACGACGGCTGCGGCGCCGACTCCTGCGGCGACGATGACGCGGGCGACGGCGGCAACGATGCGTCGGCCGACGGCGGCAACGATTCGTCGGGTGACGGCGGCAGCGATGCGTCGGCCGACGGCGGCGACGATGACAGCGGCGGCGACGACGACGGCGTGCCGGTCATCGAGGCCGAGGTCAGCGGCACCATCACCGTCCAGCTCACCCAGCTCGACAGCATGGGCGAGATCTTGCCCCTGGCCTGGGAAGACTCTCCCTTCGTGAACACCGACGGCAGCATCCTTTGGCCCTACGGCAAGATCTTCGTCGGCGGCTACACCGAGCCGAGCCCGGGCCTCAAGACCTACGTCGGCACCTCGGTGCTGATGAGCCCCGAGCCGGTCAACCCCTACACCCTGCCGATCGTGATGGCCGAAGAGGGCGAGATCTTGGTCTACGCCTCGCTCGATGAGTTCGGCGACGACATCGTGGGCAGCCAAGACCCGATCGGCGTGTGGCCGCTGCGCATCCCCATCACCGAGGGGCTCAGCGTGACCAGCGTCGACATCGTCATTCAGGTGCTGGTCGCCGGCGGCGGCGGCGGCGGTGACGGCGGCGGGGGCGGCGAGACGATCACCATCTCGGGCGAGGCCCTGGTCACCGACGGCTACAGCGCCGCCGAGGCCCGCGTGATGCTGGTCAACCTCGACGGCACCGGCCCCATCGCCTCGACCCGCGCCGCGCTGACCAGCGTCGGCACCGGCACCTCGGACGTCAGCGGCCCCTACGCGATGGAGGTCCCCGCCTACCTGGGCCAGCGCAACCTCGTCGGCGCCATCGACAGCAACGCCAACAGCATGATCGACCCCGCCGACACCTGGGGCGCGACCACGCTCACCCCCGACGTTGACGGCAACCCGATCCTCGTCGGGAACACCGATCTGGTCGACTACCCGGTGCAGATCCCCCTCGGCGACGACCCGGGCATCAGCGTCATCCCCTTCGTGCAGCTCTCGGGCACCATCACCGGCTGGCTGGACCCGGCGGTGGCGATGACCGCCGGCGACGTCTACGTGACCGCGCTGAAGTACCGGCAGAACACCGACTTCAACCTCGTCGCCTCGTCGGCGGACTTCGACACCAAGAAGTGGAGCTGGGGCCCCGACAACCTCGCGGTCGAGACGAGCAAGGACTACACCCTGCTCGTGCCGGCCAACAGCGTGGTCTACCTGTGGGGCTACGGCGACCCGAACGGCGACTCACTGGTGAACAACACCGGCTCGCCGGTGTCCTCGGTGGGCCCCGACGGCCGGATCGCGGTGGGGAACACCAACATCAGCGGCCTCGACATGACGCTGGCCCTCCTCCCCTGAGGCGCGCCGACGCCCAGCGCCGGCCCGCGCGGTCGCTGGGCGTCGGGCGGGCCCGATCTGCGCGCTGTTGCCGGCGGTCGTGCCCTCCGCTCTGGTAGGATGACGCCGCCCACGTCGTCTCCTCGGGAGTCCCCATGCGCCTCGCCGCCCTGCTGCCCCTGCTCCTCCTCACCGGCGGGCTCGCCGCCTGCTCTTCGAAAGGGGGGGCAGGCGACGCCGCCGCGGACGAAGACGGGGGCGACGGCGCGGCCGGCGACGACGGCGCGGGTGAAGGCGGCGACAACCCCGACGACGACGTCTACGACATCGAATCCTACCCCTACAAGGGCTGGGTCAACGGCAACGTCACGGTCACGCTGGCCCGCGACGACGACGAGGGCAACCGGTCGATCGTGCCCTGGGAAGAGTCCGGCTACGACAGCTTCCCCTTCGGCACCCTCTTCGTCGGCGCGTACACCGCCCCGACGGCCGCCCAGCCGGTGCAGCTCTACGCCGGCACCGAGGCCGTGACCGACCCGGTGATGGGGGCGAGCCCCTACCAGATGCGCGTGGGCGCCTTGGCCGAGACCAACATCCTCGTCTACGCGGCGCTCGACGTGCTCGGCGACGGCGTGATCGGCAGCGACGACCCCCGGGGCGTCTACCCCGAGGCGCTCTTCCTCACCAACGACGTCGTCTACGACGACATCAACATCGACATCCTCGCGCTCGAGCAAGAAGAGATCGTCTGCGGCGAGTCGGGCACGATCAACATCACCGGCACGGTGACGATCAGCCTCGACTACTTCGGCGGCCCGATCGGCGTCATGCTGGTCGACGAGGCCGGAAACGGCCCCTTCCACGTCGTCTCGGTCGAGCCCGACCGCACCGGGGTCGGCGCCCGGGCGCCGTTTACGCTCGAGGTCTGCGCCGACTACGGCACCATGCGCCTCGCCGCCGCGTGGGACGCGAACCGCAACGGCCTTTTTGACCCCAACGACAAGTGGGGCGTGTTCTCGACCGACGGGGCGACCGACAGCAACCCGGTCTTCGTCGGCAACGTCAACATGAACAACTACCCGATCCATATCCCGCTCGGGGATCGTCCCGGGGTCAACCCGATCAGCTTCGCCACGCTGTCCGGGCAGGTCCGCATGGCCGATGGGCCCTTCTCGTCCCTGCCGGCCGGCTCTGACGTCTACGTGGCCGCGCTCAGCTCGCGCCCGCTGCGCGAGTTCGACGTCGAGGCGGCCACCGTGCTCGCCTACCAGAAGTTCACTTGGAGCGAGATCTCCGGCGCGGCCACCAAGGACTTCTCGCTGCTGCTCGCCGCCAACTCCTTCGTGTACCTGTGGGGCTTCGCCGACACCAACGCCGACGGCGTGCTCAACGACGTGGGCGAGCCGGTCGGCACGGTGGGCAGCGACGGCCGCGTGCCCACCGGCGAGGGCTTTGGCGGCATCGACATCCCGCTGATGATGGTCGAAGACCCGGGCGAGGGCGCGCCCTGAGCCACCGCCGGCGCGCCCGGACGGCGCGGCCCCTCAGGCCGCCCGCTGGGCGCCCGCCCCGTGCAAGAAGCGCCCGAGCACGTCATCGACCAGGGACTCAAAGGCCGGCCCCTCGGTGGTGATCTCGTGCTCGTCGAAGAGGGCCGCTGCGCTGATGAGGGTGAACAGGTCGGTCACCGCCCGGTGGGGCGGCCCCGGCCGCAGCTCGCCCGCGTCCATCCAGGCCGCGACCGGGCCGGTCCAGGCGTCGCGCGTGGCCCGGGCCGCCCGCAGCGCGAGGTCCCACACCCCACCCATCGACGGCGCGGGGCAAAAAATGTGGCGGAGCATCACCCGGTGGCGGTGGCAGTGGCGCAGCCCGACCACCGTCAGCCCGCGCAGCGCCTGGACGCAGGGGCCGGGATCGGCGGGCGGGAGCAGCGCGTCCAGCCCCACGCCCGGACCGCGCTCGACGAAGACAGCGGCGAGCAGGGTGGACTTGTCGCCGAAGGTCTTGTAGACCGTCATCGGCGAGACGCCGGCCCGGTCGGCCACGCCCTGCACCGTGAGGCCGGCGAGGCCGACCTCGAGGATGAGCGCCGCGGCCGCGTCCAACACCAGTGACTTGGCCGTCGCCGCTGCGTTGGGTGCGAGCCCATACCGGCCTTGCACCTCGCTCAACAGCGCGTCGTGCGAAGGGAAGTGCCGGTAGATTGTGGTTCGCGAGACCACAGCGACCGTGGCGAGGTCTTCCATCTTGGGCAACGGCCCATCAAGGAGCAGCTCGTAGGCCGCTTGCAGGATTCGTTCGCGGGTCTCACGCCCGCGTTCTTGGCGGCTGAGCGTTGGACTTGCGGTCTTGCGATCCCCCCCGTCGCGCCGCGCCAATGGTCCTGCTGACATCGATAAACGCTCCGTCTTTGCGCGCGATGTATCGGATCATTCAGGCGTGTCAACAGGCTTCGGTACGCAACACAAGTGGAGTCTCTGGGCGCATCGTGCCGCGAATCTGCGTACCGGAGGGGGGGAGGGCGGCCGCGTGCTACACTCCCCGGCACCCCTCGGCGCGCTCGCTGAGGCAGGCCCTGGCCGCGCACCCGTGAGGAGGCCCACCTTGTCCACCGCCCCGCTCCGCACCCTGACCCTGACCTTGGGCCTGCTGCTCCCCGCCGCGGCCCTCGCCGGCGCCACCGTCTCGACCTTCAAGAAAGAGACCAAGATGGGCGCCAACTTCTACAACGCCCAGGCGGCCCTCGACGGCAAGATGGACACCTGCTGGATGCTCCCGGGCGAGTCCGAGAACGTCGGCGAGTACATCCTCATCGACGTGCCCCGCATCGAGGTCGACAAGATCGGCCTCGTGGTGGGCTTCGCCAAAGACGAGGGCACCTTCCTCGACTACGCCCGGGTCAAGAAGGTGCGGGTCACGGCCCTGGTCACCGGCGAGGGCGGGGCGCTGACCGCCGTCGGCACCCCCGCCGAGGCCAGCTTCGAAGACAAGATGACCATGCAGATCATCGACATCCCCGACATCAAGGGCGAGTCCGAGTTCGGCGGCAAGGTCAAGATCGAGGTGCTCGAGGTCTACGAGGGCAAGGACTACCCCAACCTCGCGGTGAGCGAGGCCCTGGTCATCCTCGGCGAGTTCGACGCGGTGCCGGCCATCACCGCCATCTCGAGCGAGGCCGAGGGCACCCGCGAGGCGCTGACCGACAAGAACCCCAAGTCGATGTGGTCGGCCCCCGCCGAGGGCGCCGGCTTCACGCTCACCGCCAAGGGCGTGATGTTGTCCAGCCTGCGCCTCGTGCCCGGCCCCAAGACCCACGCCCGGCCCAAAAAGGTCAGCGTGACCACCGACAACCGCACGCTTGAGTTCGAGCTGCCCGACACCGCCGGCCCGCACACGGTCATGGTCCCGGCGGTCCAGGGCTACTCGGGCACCTGGAACGCCGTCCAGGTCAAGATCCTCGAGGTCTACCCGGGCACGAAGTTCGCAGACAAGGTCGCGCTGCTCGACATCAAGGCGATGGCGTCCAGCTCCGACGGGCTCTGAACGGCCGCCGGGCCGCGGGCTCCCCGCGCCGCGGCCCGCATGCCCAACCGGTCCACAGGTCCCGCGCCCCCCGCAACGGGGCGGAGCGGCTCACACCGCCGCCGCCTCGCCCTGCTCCTGGCCGGCGGCCTCGAGCGCGGCCCGGTCGCGCAGCACCAAGCCCTCGCGCTGGGTCTCGACCACGCCCTCGCGCTGCCACCGGGTCATGATGCGGATGGTGGTCTCGACCCGGCAGCCGACCAAGTCGGCCAGATCGCCGCGGCTGAGGTGCACCGGCACGAAGGTCCCGCGCGAGTCCTTGAGGCCCACCTCGTCGCCCACCCGCAGCAGCACCCGGGCGAGGCGGCTCTCGACCGCGCCGTGGTTCAGCTCGTCGAGGCGCCGCGTGAAGGCGGCCTGCCGGGCCACCGCGAGGCTGAGCAGGGTCGGGGACAGCGCGGGCTGCTCGCGCAGCATGCGCCGCAGCTCGGCCTCGTCGACCCGCAGGGCCCGGCCGGCGGTCAGCGCGACCGCCGTGGCGGCGTGCACCGCGCCGGGAACGGCCGCCGCCTCGCCCATCAGCTGTCCGCGGAAGACGAGGTCGAGGATCATCTCGCGCCCGTCGGGCCAGCGGCGCGAGAGCTTGACCGCGCCGGTGCAGACCGAGATGAGGGCCGAGGCGGGCTCTCCCTGGCGCCAGAGCACCTCGCCCCGCCGGAAGCGCACGCTCTCGCCTTCGCGCATCAGCGGGACGTTCTGATCGACCTCAGCGCAGGGACGCACGCAGGGGCAGCCGCTGCCGGCAGACAGGCCGCAGCCGCTGACCGCGCGCAGGTGGCCGCCCGGGGTCGGGCTCGGGGCAAGGGCCCGGCGGGCGGCGAGGGAAGAGGGGCTGACGATCAAGGTCGGCATGGCGAGGCTCATGGCGTGCTCCGTGGTGCTCCGATGCGGCGGGGCCGCGTGGCCAGCCCCGCACCCACCCCTGAGCAAGGACCATGCCGTCCCCTGCGCCCGATCAGGCGCGGCGCCGGCCCCCGGCCGGCCCCGACCAGGCCTGCCCACGATCAGCCCTCCCGCGGCACTCCCGCACACCTGACCCAATTGGGCCGCAGCACCCGCCCGCTTCGGCTGTGGACGATGACGCGCGCCCCTGTGTGGAATAGCACGCACCCACGCGGGGACGCTGCCCTCCCCGCCGCCGGGAGCCGACCATGGCGCAGGACGCCCACATCGACGCCACCAT
>JBJONS010000724.1:0-6962 GCA_046051725.1 Pseudomonadota bacterium
GTGACACCGAGCATCACCGCTGAGGGCAACCTCGTCTACTCGTACCTGACCTCGTTCGGCTGGAAGATCTACGGCCTCCCGCGCGAACAATTCATGAATGCGCCCGCGGGCCACCTCTTCCGGACCCCTCCCGAGGTCGAAGAGACGCAGGTCGAGCAGAGCCTCGCCTACCGCGAGGACCTGACCAAGTGGGAGGCCGCCACCCACAAGCACAAGATGAGCGCCGGCGCATGGTCGGCGCCCTACGTTGTGCCGATGTTCCGCCTCGAGAACGACAGCCAGACCGACTTCGGCCTGCAGGGCGGCTGGCAGGGCGGGGCCCAGGACTTCATTCAGAACCACGAGATCTTCCACGTGGGTCTGCTCGGCGAAGACAACGTCATCGGCGGTGGCTACACCTGGCACGGGTGGTACCCGGACGTGAGCCTGTTTGGCCAAGCGTTCATGGGCAAGTCGGACTTCGGCTACAAGATCGATGAAGATCAGGACCCGACCACCACCGACGACCAGACCATCTACGACATCAAGCAGAACAACCGGCAGGCGGTGCTCAGCGCCGAGGTCATGTTCCCCTGGAACAACAAGTTCGCGACCACGGTGTACGGCCGCTACTTCAACTTTGGCTTCCGTGGGACCAGCGACTCGGGTTTCCAACAGTACATGCAGAACTGGGAGGTCGGCACCACCTGGGCCATCTCGGACTACGGGATCAACACCTGGGACGGCGCGCTCGGGGCGAACGCCTTCTACGGCCGCAACATCGATCTCGGCTACGCCCACGCTTGGACCGACATCATCTACCCCGACTACGGCGGCGTCATCACCGATGACGGCGAGGTGCTCGGCGAGTACCAGTTCAACCGCTACGAGTTCCGTTGGGTCGAGCAGGCCCGCCCGCCCCGGCTCTGGGGCTTGCTGGACAAGGCGCGGAAGAACCGGCACACCATTCAGGTCGACTTCCAGGCGGGCATCATCGACCGGAACGTGGGCTTGAACGACGAGTTCCGGGCCGGCGGGCGGCACCCGTACTTCTGGGGCTACGGCGTCATCCGACCCAACACCCAGTTCGCGGGCTACCCCTTCTTCTCGCTCAACGGCGAGACGATGGGCACCTTGAACCTCGCCTATCGGTTCCCCATCTCGCAGAGCGTCCGCACCGCAGTGGGTCCGCTGTTCATCTACGGCGTCTATGCCCAGCTTGGCGGCACCGCCGGCAACCTGTGGTCGTTTACGCCCCCGTCGAACGCCACCGAGTACTACCGCGACCGGGCCGGGGACCGCATCGCGCGCGACCCCAACGACGTGCAGCGCGAGATCCCCTTCCTGGACGTGGCGCACAAGAACGGCAACGCGATGCTCTACGACCTGCAGGCCGAGCTCCGGGTGCAGTCGACGATGTTCCACTCGTCGAACTGGGACAGCTTCCTGCGCTTCGCCTACGCGCTCAACGAGATCCGCGGGTATGGTGATGTCGACGGCGACGGCGTCTTCGACACCAGCCCCAACGCGATCGGCGACGAGCTCTCCAACGAGACCGAGAAGCCAGGTCTCCGCGTCTACATCGGCCTCGGAACTGGCTGGTAGGTGAACATGAACCGCACGCACGCTCTGCCCCGCGTGGCGCCCTCGGCGCTGCTCCTCGTCCTCTCGGCCTGCGGCCGCGACATCGAGGTCGAGACCTACAAGACCGCGGGTGTCGGCCTCGATCCGTCCGAGATCGGGCCCGCGCCGACGCCCTACGGCGGCCTCATCGAGGTCCACCACGTCGAGTTCGCGGGCGCCGCGCTCCCGCTCGGCTTGACCGGCCTCGTCGCCTTCGACGAGGTGGGCCCGAACCAGATCCAAATGAAGCCGCCGTACGCGCTGGTCACCGGCACGGGCTTTGTGTTGGACGCCAACCTCCCCCAGATGGACGTCCTGTTCGGCACCTTTGGCGCCCCCCACGACAAAGTGGGCTCTTGCTACACCAACTTTGAGCCGCGCGCCTACCTGAACACCACCGCCGATGTGGGCAACGAGATCAGCTTCACCGGGCTGAGCGCGGACTTCCAGTTCAACCTGGACCGGCGCCCCGGTGTCTACGCCGAGAACAACGCCCAGTACCTCTTCCCCTACTACACGAGCCTGTCGACCTGGCGGCCGGTCGCCCAGACCCGCCGGGCCGACCCGGGCCAGGGGCCCGTCGCCGACTCGGATCGCGAGGTGATGCGGCCGGCGAACTACCTCCACGGCAAGGACGTGGTGGTGCGCTTCCCCGGCGGCATTCCGCCGGTCGAGGCCTCGGTCAGCTCGATCCCCATGCCCCTGGCCGCGGGCTCAGGGGACGTCGTGCTCCGGCTCCCCCGGCAGCCCGAGGGCGTCATGCTCAGCTGGAGCGGCAACCGGTACGACAAGGACGGCAACGTCGTCACGACCGGCGAGGTCCGCAGCTGCCTCGAGTTCGCCGACCGCGGCGAGATGCCGAACGCCCCCGCGGACTGCGCGGTGCCTTTTGAGCCCGCCGCCGATCCCAACGCGGTGGTTGGGCAAATGTACACCGGGCCTTGGGACACGACCTCGGGCGTGACCTTCTCCTGGCTGCCGCCGGCGGAGGACTTCTACGACAAGGTCGTCATCGGCGTCCGCCTCCTCGGTCCGGTCGAGACCGACTCCGAGTACAAGAAGGTCAGCCGCATCGCGGTCCCCGCCTCGGACGGCGTGAAGCGCAGCTGGGAGCTCTTTCAAGACGAGCCGTACTGCTACATCCCGCCCGACGCCGAGGTGCCCGCGACGGGCTACCGCGCGGCCTTGCCGTGTGAAGCAGAGGGCGCGGACTTCGAGTGGCAGATCGACCCGGCCTTGCTCAAAGACCCGAATGATCCCACGTCGTTCATCAATTCGTTGCAGGGTGAGCCCAGCTACATCGTCGCCGAGCTGGTCTGCAACGTCGAAGACAAGACGGGGGCCTTCACCATCACGCCGGACATGATGCAGTTCGCGCTCGACTATGGCGCCCTGCACGGCGCTTCCGGCGCGGTCTTCTACTTCGCGCGCACCTCGGGCAAGGACGTCGTCACCCCGCCGGTGCGCGACCGCTTCGACCAGCGCCGCGACATCGCCCCCGTGCGCGTGCAGTCGGCCAGCGCCAAGCTGGGCCGCTTCTGGTGGGCCCGCTGATGCCGGGAGAGACCATGACGTCCATTCATCCGACGTTCCGGCAGCTGCGCTGCGCGCTCGGCCTGCTGCCCCTCGTCCTCGCCGCCTGCGGCGGCAAGGGTGACCTGCAGCCCTACTACGAGGGGGACGGCGTCCGGGTCGCCGGCCTCGACGTGAACAGCGAAGAGGGCAACATCGGCGGCGGCGAGCTGCGCATCCGCGGCAGCGGCTTCGGCGACGACCCCACCGCCATCACGGTGGTGATCGGCTCGCAGAACGCCCACATCCGCAGCGTGACCGACAGCGAGGTGGTCGTTGAAGTGCCCCGCGGTCCGCTCGAGGGCGGCGCGGTGGACGTCATTGTCGGCACCTCGAAGGGGCAAGACCGGCTGGTCGACGCCTACACCTACGACATGGCGGTCGGCACGGTCGACGGCAAGGACTTCTACCGCGACGAGGTCGCGTACATCGCCGTCACCAACGACTTCTTCAGCTGCCTGGGCGGTGTGGGCTGGGACGAGGCGACCGCGCTGGGGCTGCCCTGCGACGACAGCTTCGTGTTCACCGGGCAGACCGGCATCGAGGGCCGCGGCGAAGCGCTTGAGTTCGCTTATCCGCGCTTGCATTCTCTCTACACGGGCTACCGGGGCGGCTTTGGCGGCGCGCACGACCTGTCTTGGGAGAAGTGGTCGCTGCAGACCCCGCCCCAAGACCTCGTCCAGGTCGACATCGAGCAGCACTACGCCGAGCTGCGCACCGAGATCAAGCGGTTCACCCTCGTGAACCTCGACATGGCCCGGCTGCTCGACAAGAACACCCCCGCTTATGGCGTCGACGGCGAGGGCGGCCTCATCGACGTGAGCCCCCGCACCGACCGCGAGGGCAACCCCCTCCCCGACGGCTTGCCCGACGGGCGCCTCTGGTGCGCCGACTCCGCGGCGATGGCGACCTACCAATTCGAGGGCGCCGAGGGCGAGAACTGCAACGGCGAGGCCTACAGCCCCTTCCCGGTGTCGGGCTCGTACATGGCGCCGGGCGACTGCGCGGCGCCGAGCGCGCGGGCCTATGATTTGGCCGAGCTTCAGTTCTGCCAGCCCGACGAGTACCAAAACACCCGATCCTACCGCTTCGAGCCCGAGTGGCCGGTCGGCGAGTACTTCTTCTACGGCGCGCGCCCCGGGGAAGAGAGCTGGGAGGCTGAAGAGGTCCTCGACGCCAACGCCCCTGCCCGCGTGCGCCTCGCCGTGCCCGAGCTGGGCGTCGCCCCCACCGACCTCGTGCTGCCGCCCTACACCCGCTTTCAGGGCACCACCGGCTTCAACTACGACGCGCTGTTCCGGCAGAGCAACGAGCTGACCCCGGGCCTCTTCGCGCTGGTCGGCCTCGACGACGCCTGCGCCGACACCAACGGCGACGGCGTGACCACCGGCGATGACGTGGCCGCGACCTTCGCGTGGACCCCCTCGGACGTCGCGCTCAGCAGCGGCGGCGACATCGTCGGCGGCCGGACCTTCGTGCGCCTGACGATGTCGTGGGCCGGCCTCGGCTGGATCGGCGGCGAGGGCGTGATGATGAAGGCCACCATCACGCTGCCCGACAGCTACAACGTCGACCCGACCACCGGGCAGAGCACCGTCGAGGTGCCGGCCTCGCTGATCTACCAGTTCCCGAGCGCCCGCCAGGACATCGGCGCGGGCCCCGACGGCTTCAAGTGGGGCGATCCGGCACGGTCCGACTACGGCTTCATCTTGATGACCGCCGAGCGCATCACCGAGTACGCCATCAAGGCCCCCGAGGCCGACGGCGGCGACGGCAAGGGCACGCTCGTGTTCGCCTACAGCACCGGCGACATCGGCTACCTCGTCTATGGCATCGGCCCTGACGGCTACGCCAGCTGGCTCAACCCGTCCGACAGCGGCACGAGCTGCGGCGACTGTGACGACACCGACGGCGACGGCTGGATCGACTCCGCCGACCCGGACTGCACCGAGGGCGCCAACAGCGAAGACAACGCCACCTTCGGCGAGAGCACCTGCAACGACGGGATCGACAACGACCTCGACGGCCTGGTCGACGCGGACGACGACGCCTGCGCCAGCGGCCGGGACAGCGAGGTCAACTGCGGCGACGGTGAAGACAACGACGGCGACGGGTGGACCGACGATGACGACCCCGAGTGCCAGACCGGCCTCGCCGGGGATCGCGGCGAGGAGCTCAACGAGCTCGGCTTCGGCGACGACACCTGCAACGACGGCGAGGACAACGACGGGGACGGCCTCGTCGACGGCGATGACGAGAGCTGCCGCGCCGCCGATGACCTCGAGACCAACTGCGGGGACGACGTCGACAACGACGGCGACGGCTACGCCGATCTCGACGATCCCGAGTGCGGTGACGGCGGGCCCGGCATCGAGCTGGTGGTGGACGTGCTCACCCCCAACTGCGACGACGGCGTGGACAACGACGTGGACGGGTGGATCGACAGCGAGGACCCCGACTGCCGCGCCAGCTCGTCGATGGAGCGCGGCTTCGGCTCGGCCGGGTGCAACGACGGCGTCGACAACGACGGCCACGGCGACGTGGACCGCGCCGACCTCAGCTGTGCCCGCGACGGCGCGTCGGCCGCCGAGCAGCCCGCGCTGCGGGCCAGCTGCGTGGACTCCGCCGACAACGACGGTGACGGCTTTGTCGACGGCAACGATCCGGACTGTGAGCAGCCGCCCTACACGTCCGAGCGGCTGGCGGCCTGGCCCCTCGGCTCCGGGCTGCCGGTGCTCGCCTGCTACAACGGCGTCGACGACGACGGGGACGGCCTGACCGACGCGGCCGACGAGGCCTGCGCCGAGGGGGCCGCGCCCTCGGGCTGGGGGCGGACCGAGGACCTCACCGCGCCGGAGTGCGCCGACAGCCTCGACGGCGACGGCGACGGCTGGCTGGACGCCGCCGATCCCGACTGCGCCACGGGCGCGGTCGAGCTGGGCCTCGGCGCCGCCGCCTGCAACGACGGGCTGGACAACGACAGCGACACGAGCGCCGACGCCGCTGATCCCGAGTGCGCGGACGCGGCCGACGAGGACGAAGGGGCCTGATCCCCCACGCGCTCCGGGCGGTCCGGGGCGCGCGCCGACGCCGCGGTGGGCCTCGCGCCTCCGCGGCGTTCGTCGTTGTGGGGTGGCCCGCCCGGGGCCCGGGGCGACGACCCGTCCGCGGTCGGGGAGGCGGGGTCCGGCGCGGGACGGGGACCCCAGGTCCACGGCGCGCACGAGGGGCAGGACAGGGGAGGGGAGTCGCTGATAGTGTTGGGCGCGGGATGGTTTTCGGTGGATGCGGAGCGCAGAGCGCCCGCTCCCTTGCCACAAGGCGTCGCGCTGGATATAGGCGGCCGCGCCGAGCGGAGCGAAGCTCCAACCTTGGCGTGCGACGCGCGCAGGCGTTGCGCCGCGTGGGCGGTGGGTGGCCGGTCTCGTCCTTTCGGGGCGAAGTTGAGCTCCCTGTCCATCCAAGCGGCCGTTGACATTCGGGGCGTTGACTTGGTCAGCGCCCCCGGTCGACCCTCAGCGGCCATTGAGGGGCAGTAGCTCAGCTGGTTAGAGCACACGCCTGATAAGCGTGAGGTCGGGCGTTCAAGTCGCCCCTGCCCCACTCCCTGGATCGCCGCGTCGACCGCCCTTGGGGGCGTAGCTCAGTTGGGAGAGCACCTGCTTTGCACGCAGGGGGTCAACGGTTCGAGCCCGTTCGTCTCCACCACTCAAGGGGCAGTAGCTCAGCTGGTTAGAGCACACGCCTGATAAGCGTGAGGTCGGGCGTTCAAGTCGCCCCTGCCCCAC
>JBJONS010000725.1:0-2655 GCA_046051725.1 Pseudomonadota bacterium
GATCGGGGCGGGCGTGCGGGGTGGGCAGACCCTGGGCGCGGTGGACGGCGAGGGGAAGGGCGTGGCCCTCGACCTCGACAGCGGCGCCACCGGCGCGGGCGGAGAGCTCATCGGCGCCGCGCACTTCGGCGCGACCCTGCTGGCTCTCGGCGGGGTCTCGCCGACGGACGTCGGCATCAGCCAGCCCCCGATCCGCGCCGCGCTCGCCGAGGAGTCCTGATGCGCGCCCCCCGCTCTCCCGGTCTGCTGCTCGCCGTGGCGGCCTGCGCTGACCCCACGGTCAAGGTGGTCTGCCCCGACGGCGCGACGCTCGGCGAGGATGGTCGCTGCTATGTGACCGTCGACCGCGCCGACTCTGGGGGGGCCGGAGACGGGGCCGCTGAGGACGCCGACCCGCCCCTGCCCGACCTCGCGGTCGAGGACATCGTCCCCGCCTACGACGGCGCGGGGCTGGTCGCGGCCCTCGACGACGCGCTGCGGGACGGTCTGCCGTCCCCTCCCGACATGATCGAGCCCTACCTCGCGATCATGGCCGAGGGTGACCCCTTCTGCCCCGGCCAGCCCGACGATCTCGACGGCCGGTGGCTGCTCGGCTGCCTCGCACTGAGCGGCGCCTACTACTCGGGCATCGCGTTTTGGGAGCAGGACCTGCGGGCTGGCCACAACGAGGGCTTGTCGGGCGACTTCCGCCTCAAAGATGGCGCCGGCTACACCCTTGAGGTCGGCGGCGCGGGCGGCTGGAGCGTCTCGAACAGCGCTCCGCGGGGCGGCGTGTTCTTCGCCCACGGCAGCGTGCTGTGGGAGCGCGACACCCGCTGGATGGGCGAGGTGTTGAGCTGGTCGTGGGACGGGAACTTCAACCTCGACGACCGCAGCCTGCGGCTGCAGGGCTCGGTCGGCTTTCGCAGCCACTACCTCAGCTTCGAGTCCGCCCAGCTCTCGGCCATCTGCGCTGGGGCCTCGGGCCAGATTCGGGTCCGGGACCCGAATGGTCCGTGGCATGAGCTCGACTACGGGGACGGGTGCTCCCCCTGCGCCGTGCACCGCTTCCCCGGACAGCCTGACGGTGAGGTCTGCTACGACTTTTCTCCCGTGGTTGAGCCGCTCCTGACGCGTCTGGAGGGCGAATGAGCCCACACTCCCTCGGCTCCGGTGCCCTGCCGCTGGCGTGGACCTTCCCCCTGGTCGTGGCGGCGCTCGGCGCCTGTGACCCCGGAGTGGTGACCCGTCAGGGCAAGCTGGTCGAGGTCCCGGCCGATGCGGACGCGGACAGCGGCGGCGAGAGCGGTGATCCGCAAGACGTGGCGCCGCCCCTGCAGGCCCTCGACGCGCCCCGCCTGCTGCGCCGGATCAGCCTCGACCTGCGCGGCACGCTGCCGGCCGCCGCAGAGCTCGACGCGGTGGCCGCCGACCCCGCGGCCCTCGACCCGCTGATCGAGGCCTACCTCGCCGACCCTGCCCTTCAAGAGCGGATGGTCGACCTGCTCGCCGAGCAGTGGTGGACCCGGGTCGACGAGTTTGACGTGCGCTACGAGGACTACGACCTGCGGGCCACCGAAGAGTTCGGTTTTGAGCGCAGCGTGGGCGAGGAGCCCCTGCGGCTCGCCGCCTACGTCATCGCCGAGGACCTGCCCTGGTCTGAGGTGGTGACCGCCGACTACACCGTGGCCAACGAGGTCCTCGGCGAGCTCTGGCCCCTGGACTACCCCGACGGCGAGACCGGCTGGCGGGTCGCCCGCTACACCGACGACCGCCCGGCCGCGGGCGCGCTGGCCAGCAACGGCCTGTGGTGGCGCTACACCACCACCCCGTCGAACATGAACCGCGGGCGGGCCGCCGCGCTCAGCCGCATCTTCCTCTGCGTCGACTACATCGCGCGGCCCATCAATTTTAGCGCCGCCTCGACCGATCTGGCCGACCCCGAAGTGGCCATCCGCACCGACCCCTACTGCCTCAACTGCCACAGCTCGCTCGACCCCATCGCGGCCAGCTTCTTTGGCTTCTGGTGGCGCTCGCTGTACTCTCGCATCGAAGAGGACCGCTACCACCCCGAGCGTGAGGTGCTCGCAGAAGAGACCCTCGGCCTCGCACCCGCATGGTTCGGGGATCCCATCTCGGGCTTGGCCGAGCTCGGGCCCGCCGTGGCCAGCGACCCGCGCTTCACCAGCTGCGCGGTCGAGACCTTCAGCCGCGGGCTGCTGCGGCGCCCCGTGGCCCCCGAGGATCAGGCCCAGCTCGAGGCCCTCCGCCGGACCTTCCTCGAGGCAGGCTCGCGCCCCAAGGCCCTGCTGCGCGCCATCCTCGCCATGCCGCAGTACCGCGCCGCGGCGGTCGAGGCGGGCGCCGATGCCACGTGGGACGCGCGCGAGAGCACAGCCCGCCTGCTGAGCCCCGAGCAGCTCGAGCGCAGCCTCGCCGAGGCCACCGGCCTCAACTGGACCTTGGACGGCTTCGCCCAGCTTCGCAACGACGAGGTCGGCTACCGGATCCTCGCCGGCGGGGTGAACGGGATGAGCGTGGTGGAGCCGCAGCTGCGCCCCAACCTCACCTCGGCCCTGGTCGCCCGCCGGGCCGCCGAGGGCGCGGCAGAGGCGGCGGTGCAGGCGGCCGTGGCGGACCCCGCCGGCAGCCGCCTCTTGCCGGGCCTCGACCTCA
>JBJONS010000726.1:0-5307 GCA_046051725.1 Pseudomonadota bacterium
CGGGGGCGGGGCCCGCCCCCGGCATCCGCCAAACCAAAGCCATCAACGAACAAGACGGCGCCCAAGCGCAAAACCAAACCAGCAAACCAAACCAGCGAACCAAACCGACAGACAAGGCACAAGCCCGCCCGGTCCAAAAAACCAAGAAAGACCCCAAAAATGCGCCCCGCCGACCGGAGCGCGCCGCGCAGCGGCGGTCGCGCAGCGACCAAGCCCGACAGGGCGCGCGCGGAGGGGGGCGGCGAGGCGCCCAAACCACCCCAAACAGGAGGCGCCCAGCCCCTCCTAAAAGTCAGCCTGCCGCGGGGCCCGCGGGAACGGGATCACATCCCGGATGTTCTCCATCCCCGTGCAATACAAGACAGCCCGCTCAAACCCCAAACCAAAACCCGCATGCGGCACCGTGCCATACCGCCGCAGATCCCGGTACCACCAATAATCCGGGCCATGCAGGCCCAGCTCGGCGATGCGGGCGTCGAGGCGGTCGAGGCGCTCTTCGCGCTGGCTGCCGCCGATGATCTCGCCGACGCCGGGCGCGAGCACGTCCATCGCGGCGACGGTCTTGCCGTCGTCGTTTTGGCGCATGTAGAAGGCCTTGATGTCTTTGGGGTAGTTCATCACGACCACCGGGCCCTTCACCACCTCGTCGGTGAGGTAGCGCTCGTGCTCGGACTGCAGGTCGATGCCCCAGCGCACCGGGAACTCGAAGCTCTTGCCCGACCTCTCGAGGATCCGCACCGCCTCGGTGTAGTCGAGGCGGGTGAACTCGCTGCGCACCAGGCCCTCGAGCCGGGGCATCAGCCCCTTGTCGACGTGCTCGGCGAAGAAGGCCAGATCATCGCCGCGCTGCTCGAGCGCCGCGGTGAACAGGGCCTTGAGGTAGCGCTCGGCGAGGTCGGCGTCGTCGTCGAGATCAGCGAAGGCCAGCTCGGGCTCGATCATCCAGAACTCGGCGAGGTGGCGCCGGGTGTTGCTGTTCTCGGCGCGGAAGGTCGGCCCGAAGGTGTAGACCTTGCTCAGCGCCATGCAGTAGGTCTCGACGTTGAGCTGGCCGCTCACCGTGAGGTGGGCCTCACGCCCAAAGAAGTCTTGGCTGAAGTCGACCTTGCCGTCGGGCGTGCGCGGCAGGTTCGCCATGTCGAGCGTGGACACGCGGAACATCTGGCCCGCGCCCTCGGCGTCGCTGGCGGTGATGATCGGCGTGTGGATCCACGAGAAGCCCTCGCCCGAGAAGAAGCGGTGCGTGGCCTGGGCCAGGGTGTCGCGCACCCGGGTCACCGCCCCGATGAGGTTGGTGCGCGCGCGCAGGTGGGCGTGCTCGCGCAGGTGCTCGAGCGTGTGCTTCTTGGGCGCCATCGGGTAGGTCTCGGGGTCTTCGACCCAGCCGAGCACCACGACGCTGTCGGCGATGATCTCGAGCGACTGGCCCTTGCCCTGGCTGGCGACCAGCTTGCCGGTGCAGCGCACCGCGCAGCCCGCGCTCAGCCGGCTGACCTCGCTCTGGTAGTTGTCGAGGGCCGCCGGGGCCACGACCTGGATGGGCGCGAAGCAGGAGCCGTCGTGCACGGCGAGGAAGGACAGGCCCGCCTTGCTGTCGCGGCGGGTGCGGATCCACCCCTGCACCGCGACCGCGCTGTCGACCGGCAGCGCCCCCGACAGCAGGGCGCGGACTGAAGGGGCCTTGGGCTGGGTCATCTCGCCTCCCGGGGGGCCGCCGCCGGGCGGCCGGGCGGCGGGCTATCGCGCGGGGGCGCCGGCTCCAAGGTCGGGGCGCGGCCTGCGGAGGCCCCGCTCAGGCCTCGGGCATGTGCTCGTCGGGGGTCGACGTGTGCTCAATGACCACGCTGAGCACCATCTCGGCGCGGCGGGTCAGGCGGTCGGTCTCGAGGTAGGCCTGGCGCTCGGCCGGGGTGCGCAGGGCCATGCCGGCGAGCACGTCGATCATCTCGCGCACGCAGCGCCGGTCATTGGCCAGCGCGAGCAGCTCGGCGCGGGCGTCGGGGCGCTGACCGGCCATGCGCACCAGCCGGCCGCGGATCTCGCGCACCGGCCGCTCGAGCGCCGGCAGCTCGGGGCCCTCGGGCTCGGGCAGGGCCTCGGCCCGCACGACCCGGTAGGGCGCGCCCACCTCGAGCTCGTCGACGATGCGCGCCCGCACCATGCCGCCGATGAGCACGTCAAAACGGCCGTCGTCGCGCTGCTTGTGGCGCAGCAGCCGGCCGACGCCCATGACCGGCACCAGCGGCGGTCGGCCGTCGTACTCAGGCTCCCACCCCGGGCCGAGCATCGGGACGCCGACCACCCCGTCGCCCGCGAGCAGATCGCGGACCAGCTCAAGGTAGCGCGGCTCGAAGACGTGCAGCGGCAGCAGCGTGTGCGGGAGGAGAACCGCCCGGGGCAGCGGGAAGAGCGGGACGCGCTCCAGCGAGAGGTCGAGGGCGGGGGACGAGGGGTGCGCGGTCATGCGCGGCTCTAGCCTGCTCTCGCCGCCGCTCAAGCGCGAGGCAGCGCGCGGGCCCAGCCCTCGCGCAACGCGGCCAGGGCCGCGTCGGGCGCCCGGGGGAGGAAGGCCCGATCCATGCGCCAGGCGGCGGCGATGGCCTCGGTGCTCTCCCAGAAGCCGGCGCCCAAGCCGGCGAGGAAAGCGGCGCCGAGCGCGGTGGTCTCGAGCACCGTCGGCCGGCGGATCTCGACCCCGAGGATGTCGGCCTGGGCCTGCATCAGCAGGTCGTTCTTGGCCGCGCCGCCGTCCACCCGCAGGGATTGGAGCGGCGCCCCGGCGTCGGCGGCCATGGCCTGCAGGATGTCGCCGATCTGCAGGGCCACGCCCTCGAGCACCGCCCGGGCGATGTGGGCCTTGGTCGTGCCGCCGGTGATCCCGCAGAGCAGGCCGCGGGCCTCGGGCCGCCAGTGCGGCGCGCCCAGCCCGGCCAGCGCCGGCACGAAGACCACCCCGCCGCTGTCGGGCACGCTGGCCGCCAGGGCCTCGACCTCGCTGGCGCTCTGGATGATCCCGAGCCCGTCGCGCAGCCACTGGACCGCCGCCCCGGCGATGAACGCGCTGCCCTCGAGCGCGAAGGTGGTCTGGCCGCCGAGCCGCCAGGCCACGGTGGTCAGCAGCCCGTTCTTGCTCGGGACCCGCGCCGCGCCGGTGTTGAGCAGCACAAAGGCGCCGGTGCCGTAGGTGCACTTGGCCTCGCCGGCGGCGAAGCAGGCCTGGCCGAAGAGGGCCGACTGCTGGTCGCCGGCCATGCCGGCCACCGGCACCCCGTCGGGGAGGAAGGACAGCCCGCGGGTGTGGCCGACGACCTCGGCGTTGTCGCAGATCCGCGGCAGGACAGCGCGGGGCACGTCAAAGAGCTCGAGCAGCTCAGGGTCCCAGTCGCCGGTGTCGAGGTTCATCAGCAGGGTGCGGCTGGCGTTGCTCGCGTCGGTGACGTGGGCCCCGCACAGCCGCCACGCCAAGTAGCTGTCGACCGTGCCGAAGCAGAGGCGACCAGAGGCGGCCTGGGCCCGGGCGCCGGGCACATGATCGAGCACCCACTGGGCCTTGGTGGCCGAGAAGTACGGGTCGAGCACGAGCCCGGTCTTGGCCCGCACCCGCTCTTCTTCGCCGGCCGCCCGCAGGCGGGCGCAGGCGTCGGCGGTGCGGCGGTCCTGCCAGACCAGGGCGCGGTGCAGCGGCTCGCCGGTCTCGCGGTCCCAAAACAGGCTGGTCTCGCGCTGGTTGGTGATGCCGACCGCGACCACCCGGATGGCGCCGAGCCCGCCGGCGGCGGTCAGCGCGCCGACCACGGCCTGCTCGACGCTGTGCCAGATCTCGGCCGCCTCGTGCTCGACCCAGCCCGGCTTGGGGTAGTGGTTGGGGAACTCGACGTTGACCGCGGCCACGACGTTGACCTCGCGGTCCAACAGCAGGGCGGTCGTGCCCGTGGTGCCCTGGTCGATGGCCAGCACCAGCTCTCGCGCCGCCCCGCCCTTGTCCGCCTGCCCCTGACCCACCTGCGCGCTGCTCACGGCTGCCCCCGCTGCGGCCCAGGGGGAGCGGGCGCCCGGCCCGGCGCGGCGTCCGGGCCGACCCGCCGCCGCGGAGAGGCTTGTACCACAGGCCTCCCCGCGGGCGGACCTACCAGCCCGTGCCGTCGGCCCGCTTGCCGGGCGACTGGCGGCCGCGCGCGCCGTCGACCGCGTCGTGGCGGACCCAGAGGGCCGAGGCCTCGCCATCGGGGTCGCGGTTGAAGCTCACGCCCGCGACGGTGCGGCCGTAGCTCATGATGTCTTGCGGCGCGCCGGTGGGATCGCTGAGCAGCACGGTGTCGCCGTTGTTGTTCAGGCCGAGCGCGCGGGTGCTCGCGTTGATCGCGCCGGGCACCGTCCGGTGGTTGCCGCTGTCGAAGACGACGACCGCCTGGCCGGGGTGGAGGATCTGGGCGGAGAAGGTGTGGCGCGCCGGGTTGGCGGCGTCGCCCACGGTCCAGCCGGAGAGGTCCACGGAGGCCCCGCCCATGTTCACCACCTCGATGAACTCTTTGCCGGCGTCGGCGCCCACCGGATCGGGCAGCACCTCGTTGATCCGGAGCATCGGGGCCGGAGCCGCACAGACCGCGGCGAAGGCATCGGCGGGGTCGGTGGCGCCCGGCGCGGTGGGGTGGGGCAGCGCGATGGCGAGCAGGTCGCAGAGCTCGAGCGCGTAGCGCGAGGTGATCTCGGCGTCGTGCAGCACCAGCACGTTGTCGTCGTCGCGGTTGACCGCGGTCTGGCTCCACGGGGTCGAGCCGACCACGAGGACCGAGCCATCGGCCTTCTCCATCCCGTCGATGATCACGAGCTGGTGGCCGAGCCGCCCGCCGACGCCCGTCGACGGGCTGTTCTGGTTGCCGTCGCGGACGACCATCACGCCGCCGGCGAGCAGCTCCTGCTCCCAGAAGGCGTCGATCTCGGCGTTGGTGGCGTCGAGCAGCACGACGACCTGGACGCCGCTGGCCTTGGCCTGAAGCAGGGCGTTGATCACCTGGGCGTGGGTGAGCGTGTGGGCCGCGACCACCACCGACCGGCGGGCCGCCTCGATCTGGGCCACGAGCAGGTCGACCTGGGCGTCAGCGGCGCCGAAGGCCACCTGGCCGCGGGCCCCGCCGATCGACAGCTCGATCTTGTCGCGCAGCGGCGCCTTGTCGGCGCCGAACTTGCCTTCGACGAACATCTGGTCGAAGTCAGAGCGGTAGACCGCCGCCAAGGCCTCGTCGGCGAGGAAGATGCTGGCGTGGTTGTTGTAGAGCAGCTCGGTCGTGGTCATCGACAGGCTGCCGG
>JBJONS010000727.1:0-5589 GCA_046051725.1 Pseudomonadota bacterium
TCGAGCACCTCGGCGACGCAGGAGAAGTAGCGGCGGGTGCGGCTGGTGAGCGGCGCGCGGTCGCAGAGGTTGCCCGACCAGTCGGCGCCCGCGGGCGCGAGGCCCGCGGCGACGGCGCAGCGGCCGAGCTCGCGGCGGTAGCGGGGGCAGGGGTCTTCGGCGCAGGCGGCGAAGAGCAGCAGCGCGAAGGGCAGGGGGCGGGTGGTGGTCATGGGTGCCCTCGGGTTCGGGGTCAATCGAGGTATGGCCCGATCAGCGCGCGCTCGACGACGCGCTCACATGGCACAGGTGCGCTCGCTCCGTCGCCGCGGTCGAAGACCAGGACCTCGTCACGCTCTTCGGGGCGAATCGCCGGCTCAAAAGGCATGCCCCACCTGCAGCGCATTTGGTCAGCGGAGGGGAGCGTGCAGTGCATAAGCCCCACCGGCCCTTCGCCTTCCTCTCCGACCTCATGGAGCAGCGTATTGGGATGCTCGGGCAACCAACGACTGTATCCTCCTGCAGCATAGCGCTCCTGGGTTGTCGACTGGGTCCCAGCAGGCCATCCGAGGGCGCACCCATGACCGACGGACCAGTGACCCACATCGGCAGATCCGCCGCCCTCGTGTGAGGTGCCCAGGTTTTCGATCTCGATGTAGAGCGTACTGAAGAATACGTCTGGATCGGTTTCAACCCAAATGTCGCCATAGAAGATGGGAGATGCGTTGACGTTGCTCGTCGGATAGCGGGTCTCGATCCAGTTGAGGCTCCAGACCCCGTTGATGTCGAAGTTGGGCACGCGTTCGGCACCGCAGGCGACCCCGAGAATCGCTGCGAGAGCGGTGACGATGGCGGCGTCAAGTCGTCGGAACACTGTGCACCCCCCGTGCGCCCACCGCCGTCGTGCGACAGGAGTTTGGTACGCTGTACGACCAGCCGAGCTCGGCGGACGCGCTTCGCGTAACCGGGGCGCTGCACATACAGCCGTTCGTGGTCGCAAACGTGAAGCCCCCCCCCGAGACACCCGGGGCCGCGAGGTCGACACGATGTCGTCCCACACAGACGGTGCGTGTCCCATCCCGAATCTGTTTGGGATTAGCTTGCCGTTCCTCTGCTCCGCGCTGTACACGCTCACAGCCGAGGAAAGGGTTCACCCACTCGTACACCCACACCGCGCGTTCGTTCTCCCCCTCTTGTGTTGAACGGTGAAGGAAGTCCGGCTCGCTGCTGATGTTGCGACTGAGCGCCCCGTTTGCAACGTAGGTGTCAATGGGCAGCCCGTTCTCAGCGGTCACCTGCGACCATAAGAATCGCCCAGCAACGTCGAAGCAGGAACGCCAGCGGTGGTCGCCATCGCCATCGCCGTCGTTGCCGATGGCGTAGCCGCAGTGGGGCGTCCCGCCGAGGTACGCATGACCACACTCGTGGACCAAGATCCGCGCGCGCCCGGCGATTGGCGCGAGCGCGTATTGGGCAAACTGTTGGCCCGCCTGTACGCTCTCCAGGGCGCGGTCCGACCAGCCGGGTTCTTCACCGCGAAAGAGCGACTTGGCGTAGTCGAGGCAGAGCTGCGCCATGAACATCAAGGTGTCGCACAGCTCGGCGTCAAACGCGAGGTGCGCGGGGTGGTACAAGAGGCGGCGCTCGCCCAGGTGGCACGCGGTGGATCGAGACTCGGGTGGCGCCGGCCACGGTGAGCCATCAGAGGGCGACGCGGTCTCAGACCGCCACCAAGTATAGCTGCGGCCAGCGGCCGCGGTGGATGAGGCGTAGCCGAGCTCTTCCTGCACGATGGTGTAGTCATTCCATGGGAGCAGCGCTGTCCCCGTATCCTTGAACGCACCGCAGTCGTCGACGATCTCCGAGCACGGACCACGCTCGACCCGCTCATACCCGTGCAGCCCGTAACATGGGTTCTCTTGGTAATCCGAAGCGTGTAGGCTCTCACCGTCGCCGTTCGCGTAGTTGATCAGCAGCGCGCTGCACGCGGCCTCGTCGGCTCGCTCGGGGTAGGCCGCTTTGTGCTTGAGCGCCCGCACCGGCTCACCCCCGAGGATGGCCTCGATGAACGCCCCCAGATGATCACACCACCCGCTGTCGTCGACCAGCTTGACCGCACCGGCGAAGGTGGTGGTGTGGGGCACACGGATCGATGAGGCATAGGCGTGGGTGAGCTGACACATCAGCTCGTGCACCGCGCGCTGGGCCGAGCCCCCTTGAAAAAAGAGCGACGGCGGCAGGCCCTCGCTCTCGTCGTAGGGCAACATCCAACAGCCGATGAGGCGGCCGTAGCCGCCGCGGTTGGGCAGGCCGGCTGTGCGGTCGCGAAAACGGGGCCAGAAGACGTCCATCACGTAGCCCGGCCCTGAGATCGGGCCCCGGGACTGGTGGCTCGTGATCGTGCCCCGCGTCTCGAGGTAGCGGGCGAGGTAGCGCGTGGCCCAGTCGAGCGGCACGCGCAGCTCGGTTGACCGGTAGCGCAGGCGCAGCGTGCTCGTGCTGCCCAGGCGATAGGTGAAGGTGCCCCGCGCCAATGCCGTGCGCAGCGCCACCCACCCGTCTTCGACCTCGGGCGAGGCGGCCTCGTGCATGGGCGGGCGGCGGGCCCCGGTGAGGGGTGGCGGGGGGCGCAGACCCTTGGCCATGGCCCGCCGCAGGCTCAGCAAGCCGGTGGTGAGGTCATCACCCTCGATGTCGACGCCGCCCTTCAGCCTGGGCAAGAGCAGGGTGCGGACCCGGCCGCGGGCGCGCGACGGCGGGCGTCGGCCGCCGCGCAGGCGGCCGCGCTGCAGCTGGCCTGGGGCGCGCCCCAGATCGACGCCGCAGTCGGCCATGGGTGTGGTGGGCAGCGCGCCGCGCGTGATCAGGGGCGCGGGGGCGCCCCGGGGCGCCGGGTCGGGCCCCCGGCGCGCGGGCGGGTGTGCGGCGCGGTCGCCGTTCCTCTCGACCTTGGCGATGTCGAAGGGGAAGGACATGTGCGCCAACCGCTGTGGTGAAGGGGGTCGCGACCTGCGGCCCTTTGCCGCGGGAGGAGAGGAGCGCCTCACCCCACGGGTCGAGCGTACAGGCGGCGCCACGACCGCGCAAGCACACGCTGTGAATTCGCCGCGCGCCAGCCCAGGAACCACGCCCGCCACCGAGGCGCCCGCGTCGCCGGTGCGGAGGTGCCCGCGGCGTCCGCGGGCCACGGCCCCCCCCTCAGCGTGGCGCGGGGCTTTGGCGATGATGTCCAGGTTCGCCTCGCGTGCGGCAGGGGGCGGAGGGGCGCGCAGCGGCCGGCGCCCGCCGGCCGCGCGCCCGCGAGCCCCGCAGCACCCGGCCCCGGCGCGGCGCGCGGGGGGCCGCCCGACCCCCGACGAGGTGGACGCGGCGCGAGCCCGGCCCCCCTACCGCCCCTGGCCCTGCGGCAGCCGCAGCACCCCCACGCTCGGCAGCTCCCGCGCCGCGTGGTGCGCCGCGGCGATGCCGGCCAGCGCCGGGCGTCCGAGGGCCGTGTACGCGGCGACCAGAAGCGCGGCGGCTTCGGGGCGCCCGAGCCAGTGCAGGTCGCGGCCCAAGAGCAGCGCGGGCGTGGGATCTCCCTCCGCGCAGGCCGCGAGGGCGGCGGTGGTCAGCGGGCTGAGGTCCTCGGCCTGCAGGGCCGCGTGGTGAGCCTCGGCCTCGTGGTGGCTGCGGGGCGGCGGCGGGGTGCCCGGGGCGAGGGCCCCGGCGCCGTCGAGGGTCTCCCAGCGGGCGCCCGTGGGGGGCGCGGGCGTGTCGTCGGCGCAGGCGTCGCGCAGCACGCGCAGCGCCCAGACCCGCTCGGCGTCCCCGCCCTGCATCAGCGCCTCGTGCGCGGCGTCGTGAAGGACCCCAAGGGGGCTGCCCGCGGGCGGCGCGAGCGCGATGCCGTCGTTGGCGTAGGTGTGGCAGACCCCCGCGCAGCGCTCGGGGGTGTCGAACCAGAGGCCATAGTGCAGGCCGTCGTCGCCGCCGTGCAGGAAGGTCAAGAATTCGGGCGGGTCGCGGAAGTAGCGCCCGTGCAGGCGCGGGTCGAGGCCGTCGATCGGCTGCGCGTCGGGGTCGTCCAGCAGGTCGCTGAGGCCCATGGGGTGAAAGCCGAGGCCCTCGGCCGCCGCGCGGGCGACCGCGGGCAGGCCCGCCCACACCGCAAGGAAGCGGAAAAAGTCGGCGGGCAGCGTGAGGCCCCAGTCGCGGCGCACCCGGTCGACGATGGCCGCCGCGCGGGCCTGGACCCGCCGCCGGGCGGCGTCTTCGCGCGCGGGGCGGTGGGCCGCCGGGTCGACCACCGCGCGCCAGGCGAGGAAGGCGCGCTCGTCGGCCTCGGCCTCAGCTGCCCGCCGGCGGGCCCAGGCCTTGTCGCTGCGGGCCTTGTCTGCCTCGAAGGCGTCGGGATCGGCGCGCCAGCGGGCCTTCAGGGCGGCGCGAGCGGTGGCCTCGGGCAGCAGCGCCGCCGCCAGACCGTCGAGGGCGGTGGAGGGCGTGGCGGCCGTGGCCACCTCGGCGTCGAAGCGGGCGGCGGCGGCGGCGCGGGCGGCCTCGACGTGGGGCCGACGCTGCGCGAGCGCAGCCTGCCAGGCGGCGTGATCGGCGAGCAGCAGCTCGGCGGGCGGGGCCTCGTCGGTGAAGGTGTCGGCCCGGTCGAGCCAGAAGGCCTGCTCTTCGCGCAGCCAGTGGGAGTCCCAGTCGTCGTGCAGGGTGGCCCGCAGGCGCCGGACGATGGCGCCGGGATCGGCCTCGATGTCGGCGTCGGCGGCCGGGATGCGCAGCTCGCGGCGCTGGCCGAAGATGGTCAGGGCGACGAGCACCTCGTCACCCTCGATGGAGAGGAGCTCGGCGGGCAGGCCGGCGAAGGGCCCGGCGTGCAGGCGGACAGAGGGCATGGGCGGCACCGCGGGGCGGCGGGGCGCGCCGGACCGGGCGTGGCCTCGGCGTGCCCGCAGCAGGGGCCCGCTATCTGGCCCCTGGCGAGGGCGCTGAACGGCCGGTGCGGGCGCCTCAAGGCGGGGGACCTCGCGCCCGATGGACTGGGCCTCGGTCCGTTTGCCTGTGATGGAGGTCCCATGAACCGCCCGCTGTTGCGCTCTGCTGCCCCGCGCGCCGCGCGCCCGCCTGCCCGACCCGGTCCCCGGCCGCGGTCGGGGAGGGGGCTGCTGCGGGCGGCCTTGGGTGTGGCGCTCGGGTGGGGCGCGCCCGGCTGTGAGGCGCTCAGCGCCGGCGAGAAGGCCGAGGACGCCGGGGGCGCGGGCGGTGACACCGGCGACCGGGGGAGTTGGGAGCCGGGCTTCCTTCAGCTCTCGGACGGCACCACGTGCACCGTCGACGATACGTCGTTTGGGTTCTGTGGAGACTCCAGCAGCGCGTTCTGGGGTGACAGCAGCACTGCTTTCGCGGCGGCCGCCTGCCCGGTCGAGCTGCGGGCCACGGTCTGGATGCACCCCGAGACCGGGCCGGCGGGCGAGGCCCACACGCTGGGCAGCGCCGCCGATCAGGGCCCTGGCGAGGCCAGCGTCTGGTTCGAGGCCGACGGGGCCTCGATGATCAGCGCCGCGGGCACGGCCCAGGCGGTGCGCGAGGCCCCGGACCGCTTCGCCATCACCTTCGAGGTGC
>JBJONS010000728.1:0-11248 GCA_046051725.1 Pseudomonadota bacterium
CTCACCGCGCGCGTTGGCTGACCAGCGCGAGCAGGTCGCGGTCGTCGAGCCCGCGGCGGGCGCTGACCTCGAAGGTCGCGTGCGCCCGCGGGCCGCGCATCTCGACGCACATCTGGCGCGCCGAACACCACACGATCAAGGCCTTGGGGCTCAGCGCCGCCACGACCGCGTCGGCCACCTCTTCGACCAGCCGCTCTTGCAGCTGGGGGCGCCGGGCCAGCGCCTCGACCACCCGCGGGAACCAGCCCAGGCCAGCGATCTTGCCGTCGGGCCGGTAGGCGATGGTCATGTGCCCAAAAAACGGCAGCAGGTGGTGGGCGCAGAGGCTGGCGAAGGCGAGGTCGCGCACGACCACCGGCGCGTGGCCACGGGTCGGCAGCGGCTCGCAGGCCGGCACCGGGCCCGGCGCGAACTCGCCCAAAAACTGGGCCACGCGGGCCGGCGTGGTCGCCATCTCGGGGTCCTCGCCGAGGCCGAGCGCCGCCAGCGCCGCCGCGAGGTGCCCGGCGGCGGCCTCGGGGTTCGGGGCCGCGCTGGGAGGGGAGGACATGCGGGCTCCGCGGAGGGGAGGGCGAAGGACGGGGGCGGGGGCTCTGCCCCCGCAACGCCCCCGGGGCTATCGCGCGCCCCGCCGGGTCACACCCGCCGGGCGCCGGGCGCCGCCTCGATGAGAACGCCGCGTTGGGGGGCGTTGCGGGGGGCGGAGCCCCCCGCCCTTAGATCGCCCCGCCGAGGAAGAGCCGGACCTCTCCGGCGCCGCTCGGCGCGCTCATCAGCAGCTCGGCCAGCCCGTCGCCGTTGAGGTCGCCGACGCTGTAGCCGCGCTCGGCGCCCGACAAGAAGCGCGCGTCGCTGTCGTCGGCGCGCAGGGTGCCCTCGCCGGGGCTGCGGAAGAACAGCACCACGGGGCTTGGCCCGGTCATGGGCACCAGCAGGTCGCTCTGGCCGTCTCCGTCGCTGTCGCCGACGCTGGCCGCCCAGCCGCCCACCGCGTGCTCGGCGTCGTCGCCGATGACCTCGAGCAGGGCGCCGCCGCTGCTGCCGGTCACCGGGCCGGGCAGCACCGAGAGCAGGCCGCCGACCAGCGCGCTCGAGGACAGCAGCAGGTCGTCGTAGCCATCGCCGTCGAGGTCGCCGGCGCCCAGCGTGCTCAGGCCCAGCCCGAGCCCGGTGCGCCGGGCCACCGCGTCGCCGGGCAGCCGATCACCGTCGACCGGGCCGGCGAAGACCAGCACCTCGCCGACCGCGCCGCTGCCCAGGCCCTGCAGCACCACGTCGTGGAAGCCATCGCCGTCGAAGTCATCTTGGGCCCGCACCCGGCGGCCCACCGTGCCGCCGGTCAGGTACAGGCTGGCCTCGGCGTCGTCGATGTCGCGCACCCCGTCGAGCAGGCCCGGCACCACCAGCGCGTCGCCGGCCGCCGGCCGCACCAGCAGCAGCTCGACCACCCCGTCGGCGTCGATGTCGGCCAGCGCGCCCTCGCCCAGCGCGCCGCTGTCGTTGAGCACGCCCTCGACGATGAGCGGGCTCGCCCCGAGGTTCGCCGGCCCGAGGTGCGGCCCGCGCACGAGGTAGGCCCGGCCCGCCCCGCTCGGCGCGCGTCCCCGCACGAGGATGTCGTCGTAGCCGTCGTCATCGCTGTCGCCGACCCAGAGGCCCCCGTCGACCCCGGCCTGGCCGTCGGCGCCCTCGCCCGCGTAGCGCACCAGCGCCTCGCTCAGCGCCTCGCCGCCCGCGGCGGGCGCGCGCAGCCCGTAGATCGCGCCGGCCTCGTAGGTCACGCCGCCGTGGTCGCGCGAGACCAGCAGCAGGTCGCGCTGGCCGTCGCCCTCGAGGTCGACGCTGGCCGCGCCCAGCCCGAGCCGATCGGTCGCGCTGATGCCGGTGTAGGTCACCCACGCGCTGCTCGGCAGGACCTCGCCGCGCCAGCCACAGGAATTCGCGCTGCCGTCGCAGTCGTTGTCGATGCCGTCGCGGCAGACCTCGGGCACGGACGGGTTCGCCAGATCGGTGCTGTCGTCGCAGTCGTCGGCGAGCGCCACGTCGTCGTCATCGGCGAAGCAGGCGCTGTGCGCCGTGGCCGGGTCACCGTAGCCGTCGTCATCGACGTCATCGTAGAAGACCGACTCGTCGATGGCGCCCACGTCGGCCGCGCCGTCGCAGTCGTCGTCGACCCCGTTGCACAGCTCGGTGGCGCCAGGCTTGATCAGCGCGTCGAGATCATCGCAATCGTCGGCGTTCTCGACCGCGCCTTGGGGCGCGGCGCAGCCCACCACCGGGTCGCTCGGGTCGCCGAAGCTGTCGCCGTCGTCGTCGAAGAACCAGGTCGGCGCGTCGACCGCGCCCTCGTCGACCGCCCCGTCGCAGTCGTCGTCGCGCCCGTTGCACAGCTCGGGCGCCGCTGCGTTGACGTCAGCGGCGCTGTCGTCGCAGTCGACCTCTTCGGGGAAGCCGTCGCCGTCGCGGTCGACGTCGGGCACCGAAGGCGCGCTGGTGTCCTCGGCCTTGGGCGCCTCGGCCGCGGGCTCCTCGACACATCCGAGCGCGAACAGCAGCAGCAGGGAGGTGCGCATGGGGGGACTCCGGCGGGCGGGGGGTGCCGCGGTCGGCCCGGGCCACCTGCGCCGCGGGGGCTCCGCGGCGCGGGCCCTCATCGGCGAGGGCCGGCGACGGCGGGGGCCATCAACGTCGTGGGTGCGGGATGCTCGGCGTCTGCGCGCGGCCCTGCTCGGTCGCCCGGCGCTGGGCGCGGTTGGGGCCGGGCGCCTGCGGCTGGGGGGCCGCGGGGCGCTCGGCCTGGGGCGGCACGGGCTGGCCGGCCGCCTGCATGAGCTGGATCTGCTGCGCGCGGCTGAGCCGCTGCACGTGCTCGGGGAAGAACTGGAACCACTGCGGGCCGAAGGCCAGCAGGTCGACGGTGCGCTTGTTCGCCAGCGCCTCTTGCCAGGCCTTGAGCGGGGCCGAGGACCCCTTGCCGGTCAGGCCGCGGTCGAGCACCTCGAGCGCCTTCTTCTCGTCGCCGCTGTCTTTGGCGACCCAGGCGTAGATCGCCCAGAAGATCGCCTGGTCAGAGCCGGCGCCCGAGGCCTTCTCGAGCCGGGCGAGGCCGTCGGCGCTCTTCTTTTGGCGGTGGTCGAGGGCGGCGAGGGTGCACTGGCTGGCCCAGTCGCGCGACCAGGCCTTGCTCAGGTGCTCGCGCGCCTCATCGAGGCGGCTCTGGCTGTAGGCGAGCTGGCCGAGCTGCCCGTGGACCTGCTCGGTGATCAAGAACTGGTCGCGGCCCAGCGGCAGCGCCGTGTGCAGCAGGGCCTTGGCCTCGTCGATCTTGGCGGGGTTGGCCTGCGCGCCGGCCAGCAGGCCCATCGCCTCGGTGACGATGGCCTCGAAGGCCTTGAAGCTGCGCCGGGCCAGCACGAAGTACAGGACGCCGCCGGCGAGCAGGGCCGGGGCGATGCCGGCCACCCACGAGCTGGTCAGCAGGCCGGCCACGACGAAGACCGCGACGGCGAGCACGAGGGACTGCAGCAGGTTGCGCATGGGCGCTCCATAACCGGTGCCGGGCCCGGTCGCTGAAGAGATGACACCGAGTGTCTACTGAGGGGGGCGCCCCCGACGCGCGGCGGGGGCGCGGCGGGCGGGGCGCCTGCGGGGCGCGCGGCGGGCCAGGGGCGCCGCGGGGCTACTCGGCGAGGGTCGCCACCAGCTCGCCGTCGGGCAGGCGCACCTCGCCGCTGCGGCCGTCCCAGGTCCAGGCGTCGGCGTAGCTGAAGCTGCCGCTCAGGCCGTCGCCGGTCCACAGCAGGTCGGCCTCGAGGCTGAACGCGTGCAGGCTGCCCTCGTCGCCCTCGAAGTTGCCCTCGGCGGTCAGCGCGAGCTGGTTGCAGTTGTCGTCGCTCGGCGTCGCCTTGGCCACCACGCGCTGATCGTCGATGCTCAGCGTGTAGCTGTCGTCGCCGGGCACGTACTTGAGGGCCCAAGACCGCTGGCCGTTGAGCGGCAGCTGGGCGAGCAGCGCGGCCTGGGCCAGCTGCTCGTCGACGCCGCCGTCGGCCGCGAAGCCGCTGACCTGCCAGGTGTCTTTGGTGCTGCGCGCGAGGGTGTCGTAGCCGCCGTCGATCCGACCGGGGCTGCTGCAGTCGGGGTCGCAGCCCGCGGTGAGCGTGGCGGCCAGGGCCGCGCAGGCGAGGAGAGCGGGGCGCAGGGCGCGGTGCGGCACAGGGACCTCCGGCGGCGCCGCGGTCGGGGGCGAGGGCGCCCCCCGCGCGCGGCGGGCCGGGAGCATAGCACCCGCCCCGTGGGCCGGACCACGCCGCCCTCGGGCCCCCCGGTTGACAGCCGCGGCCACCTCAGCGGTAGGCTGGTCGTCCTGCGGGGGCCCACGCCGCCGCGCCGGAGACTGGCCGCCGTGTCCTCCCCCGCCTCGCCCGCCAAGGGCGCCCTCGACCTGCGCTGCTTCACCTACATCGACATCCTGCAGCCGCAGACCGCCGCCTTCTTGGCCACGGTGAGCAAGGGCTACCACCCGCTCGTCGGCCAGGCCGCGCTGATGGTCGAGGTCGCCCCGGGCATGGACGTCAACGTCGTCACCGACATCGCGCTCAAGCGCACCAGCGTCGTGCCCGGCATGCTGGTGGTCGAGCGCGAGTTCGGCATGGTCGAGCTGCACAGCAGCGACCAGGGCCAGGTCCGCGCCGCGGGCGAAGAGATCTTGGGCAACCTCGGCCTGAGCGAAGGGGATCGCCTGCGCCCCCGCGTGGTCAGCGCCCAGCTCATCACCGGGATCACGGGCTACCACAGCATGATCACCAACCGGATGCGGCACGGCAACTTCCTGCACGAGGGCCAGGCCATGCTCGTGCTCGAGACCCACCCCGCCGGCTACGCCCTGCTCGCGACCAACGAGGCCGAGAAGGCCGCCCAGATCGAGGTGCTCGAGTTCCTCTCGGTCGGCGCCTTCGGCCGCGTCTACCTCGGCGGCGGCGAAGAAGAGCTCAAAGAGGCCGCCAAGGCGATCACCGCGGCGCTCGACGGCGTGACCGGCCGCCCCAACCCCGGGCCCTCGGCTGTCGCCCTCTCCTGAGGGCCGCCGCGCGCGGCTGCGCCGGCGCCTCGCCGTCGGGGCCGCCGCCGCGCTCAGCTTCGCCGCCGCGCTGCCGCCCCGCCTCGCCGTCGCGGTCGACGCGAGCACCGGCAGCGACGCGATCGGCCAGCACCTCGCCGCGCTGGCCGTGCTCGGCGGCGGCCCGTGGACCCCGCCCAACCCCGAGGGTGGGCACGCGCTGTGGCTCTTTGCCCTGCCCGCCGTGCTGCTCGCCGACAGCCTGCAGGGGCTGATGGCGCTGCGGGCCGCCCATGCCGCGCTCATCGCCCCCCTCTGCGCGCTGGCCGCCGCCGCGCTCGCCCCGCGGCGCCCGGCCCAGGCGGCGCTGGGCGCCGGGCTGGTGGTCGCCGCCGATCCGGGCCTGCTCGACACGCTCGCGGTCGCCTTCCGCGGCTACGGCGCGCCCGAGCTGGCCGCCGCCGCCGCGCTCGGCCTCGCCTGCGCCGCCCGCGGGGCCGCGTGGGGGCCGGCCCTCGCCCTGCTCGCCGCGCTGGCCGCCCTGGGCCAGCACCCGATGGCCGCGGGCCTGCTCGTCGGCCTCGCCGCCGCCGCCCCGGCGCTGCGCCTCCGCCGCGGGGTGATCGGCGGGGCCCTGGCCCTCGGCGCCCTGGCCTGCCTCCCCCGCCTCGCGACGCTCGGGCAGCAGGCCGCCTGCGGCGCCGGTCCGCTGGCCTGCCTCGGCGCGGTGGCCCACAGCAGCAGCGAGCCAGAGGTCGGGGCGGCGGGGCTGCTCGAGCGCGCCCTCCACGATCGGATCTTGGTCGACTTCGGCGGCAGCTGGAGCCCCACCTGGCCCGGGCTGCTGCTCGGCGTCCTGCTGCTGCTGCCGCTGCCCCGCGCCCGTCCGGCCCTGCTGTTCGTGATCGGCGCGCAGGTCGGGATCTGCGGCCTCGGCCTGTCCATCGACTCGCTCCGCCCCTACCACCTGCGGGCGCTCAGCGGCCCCCTCGCCGCGGTGGGCGCGGCTGGCCTCGCCCGCCTCCCCCTCGCGGCCCCGGCCTGGGGCCTGATCGTCGCGGCCTGGCCGGCGCCGGCGCCCCTGCCGGTCGATCCGGGCGGCCCGGCCCGGGGCGACGCGCTGGCCGCCGCGCTGGCCGACCTGCCGGGCCCCCTGCGGGTCGACGCCGCCTTCTTTGACGGCCCGGTCGGCCTCGAGCCCGCCCCGGTGGTGCTCGCCGCGGCGCTGGCTGGCCAGCCGGCCGACCGCTTCGCCGCGGTTGGTCCGGCCGGCGTGGTCCTGCTCTGCAGCGGCGAGGCCACGCCCGCCGATCCGGCGCCGGGCGAAGCGCTGCTCACCCTGCCGGCCGGCCGGGCCCTGCGCTTCGCCGACCGCCCGGCGGCCGCCGCTTGGCTGCGGGCCCACCCAGAGCCGCCTGGCCAAGTGGGCGGGGCGCTGGACTGGGCCAAGGCCCTGCGGCCCGACGACCCCCGGGTCGAGGACCTGCTCGAGCCGCCGCCTTGAGCCGGGGGCCCGCCGCGTGATCTGGGCGCGCGGCCGCCGCCTCCCGCGGATACGGTCGCCGCCGACGGAGCCCCCATGACCTTCGCCCTCTCCCTGCTGCTGTCCCTCCTGCCCGAGGCTGCGGCCGCCCGCCTGCCTGGTGTTCAGCTCGACTTTGACGTCAAGGACGGCAAGACCTGGGCGCTTGGCCCCGAGCTGCCCCCCGCCTACGCCCAGGCCGGCGTGCAGCCCGGCTGGACCCTCCGCAAGGTCGACGGGGTGCCCTTTGACCCGCTGACCACCCCGCGGGCGGTGGCCGCCGGTCCGGCCCGCAAGGTGCAGCTCGAGCTGGCGACCCCGCAAGGCGACACCGTGCTCGTGGTCCCGCGGCTGCCCCTGGTGCAGGTCGAGGCGGTCGGCCTGCTGCCCTGGCCCAGCGGGGCGACCGACTCGACCCTGCGGCTCGACGAGGCCGGCGGGGTCTGGGCGCTCGACGCCACCCGGGCCGCCCGCCGCCTCGACCTCGCGTCGGGCGCGCTCAAAGACGGCGCCCTGCCCACCGGGGCCGCCGAGCCGGCGATCCCCGCGCTGTGGTTTGGCCTGATTGAGGCGCCCTGGGCGGTGCTGCCCGACCCGGCGACCGGCGCGGCGCCCCAAGAGCTGCGCGGCGCCGAGGCCCAGGCCCGCTTCGCCGGCGCGGCCCGGGTCAGCAGCTTCCAAGGCCAGGCCGGCGAGCACCTGCTGCACCCCACGCCCGAGGGCCTCGAGGTCTGGGTGGTCAGCTTCCCCCGCGGCGCGCCCACCTTGCCGGGCTGCGCGCCCGCCGAGCCCGAGGCCTGCTTGGTGGCCGGGCGCGCGGTCAGCGCCCAGCTCCGCCACCTGCCCGGCGGCCAGGCCGAGGCCGAGCGCCTGCTGGGCCTCGCCTGCCAGGGCGGGGTCTACCGGGCCTGCGTCGAGCAGGTGGGCCTGCAGCGCGCCACCTTCGCGGTCTCGGCCAAGGGCTGCCTCGACGAGGACGCCAACGCCTGCCACGCGCTGGGCCGCGGGCTGCTCGAGGGCGCCGAGGGCGCGCCCACCGACGGCGTGCTCGGCGTGCTCGAGGTCGCCTGCAGCGTCGACGCCTCGGGCGCGCTCGGCGAGCGCCTGCGCCGCCTCGAAGACGTGGGCGAGGGCTGCATGATGCTGTCGCGGGCCCACGACCAGCGCGCCGCCCCCGACCGGGCCCTGCTCAGCCTCGACCAGGCCTGCGTGCTCGGCCGGGCCGAGGCCTGCGCCGACGCGAACCGGCGCCGCGCCGACGCCTTCGCGCTGCGCACCGTGCGGGAGTGCGAAGACCCGGCCCTGCCCTTGGCCGCCGCCTGCGTGCAGCTCGGGCGCCTGCTCGAGGCCGGCCCGATCAAGGCCACCGCCCTCGACCAGTTCGGCGCCTGGAGCCGCGCCTGCGCGCTCGGCGACGAAGAGGGCTGCGTGCTGCTCGGTGACTTCGTCGACCGCTGGGGCATCACCCACCCGCGGGTCGTCGAGGCCGAGCGCAGCTTGAACGAGGCCTGCACGGCCGGCGAGCAGCGCGCCTGCGTCGGCGCCGGCCACCTGCTGGTGCGCCACGAGCCCCGCTCCGAGGCCTATGGTCAGGCCCTCACCCTCTTCGCCGGCGCCTGCGCGGCCGGCCTGCCGAGCGGCTGCATCGCCGGCGCCGAGCAGCGGCGCATCGGCGCGGCCCGCAAGGTCGAGGCCCCCGATCCGGTCGGCTTGTGGACCTCGGCCTGCGACCAAGCCAGCCCCCTGGGCTGCGCGGGCCTCGGCGAGCGCCTGTCGCGCAGCAAGGCGAGCTGGCCCGACGCCTACACCGCCTGGACCAAGGCCTGCGACACCGGCGCGGCCGGCGCCTGCACCGATCTCGGCGGCTTCGTGGTCAACCGCCACGAGCCGGTCTGGCCCGGCGAGCAGCCCCCGGCGGACTACCTGAGCCGCGGCTGCGAGAACGGCGATCCTGAGGGTTGTTTCGAGCTGGCGAGCCTGAGCCTGCCCCGCAAGGGCGAGCCGCCCGAGCCGGCCTATGTGCTGCTCGAGCGCAGCTGCGCCGGCGAGTTCGGCCCCGGCTGCGCCCAGCTCGGCGAGGTCCACCTCGACCGAAAGACCAGCTTCGACGACGAGATCGCCGCCCGGCACTTCGAAGAGGCCTGCGACAACGGCCACTTCGAGTCGTGCAAGACCCTGGGCGAGATGTTCGCCCGCGGCAAGGGCGTCGAGAAGGACCGGGTGCGGGCCCGCGAGTTCGCCCAGCGCTACTCGATCAACGCGAGCCGGCGCCTGCTGCGCCTCGGCCTGCACTTCGGCTTCCCCTACGTGGCGGGGGCCGAGGCCGAGCTGGTCGCCCCGATCCCCGTGGGTCCCGCGGTCGCCTTCACCGGCTCGTTCTCGTACCTGCCCACCCTGGGCGGGGTCATGCTGCAGCTCGAGGGCGAGACCTACCCCGACGTCGAGCCCGACCTGCGCTACTTCGACGCCGGCGTGCGCCTGTACCCGAACAACAAGGCGCGCGGGCTCTACGGCATGGTCGGCTACCACCGGCTCGAGGCCCTCGGCGGTGCGCTCGCCGCGCCGATCCAGCGCCAGGGCGGCAGCCTGCGGCTCGGCATCCACAGCGACAGCCGGTGGAGCTACACCCGCGTCGAGATGGGCATCGGCCAATACGGCCTGGTCGACCTGCAGAAGTTCGACGAGGACGAGAGCGGCACCTTCCCGCTCATCCAGGCGACGCTGGGCCTGAGCGTGGGCCTCGCCCCCTTCTGAGACCGGCTGGCGCTGTCTCAGCTCGGGCCGGCCCTGCAGTGGGCGCCGCGGAGGCCCGGACCTTCGCGGCGACTCGTTCCTCGCGCACAGCAGCCCCCACACGCGACGAGCCCGGGGGTTTCCCAAGGGGGGCCGTTGCGCGCAGCTGCGCGGCGCATCGCCGCCCAATTGCGGCGCCCGGGCCCCCCTTGGCGCGGGTCGCCAGGGGCCGCGCAGGCCCCTGGCCCCGGGGGTCTGGGGGCGGGGACCGCCCCCGGCGTGAACGACCGAGATGGCGCTCGACCGCGATCTGACCTCGTCGGCGCGAAGAGGCCCCACGTCGCGCGCGCGAGCCGCGGCAAGGAGATCGGGGGTGAGCCCTCACCCTCCTGAAGAGAGGTGGGCTGGGGGCTGCCGCCCCCCGCAACGCCCCCCGCTGGGCCGCCCTGCCGCGGGCGGGGCGCGCGCTCAGCGGCGCTTCTTCTCGTCGACCGGCGCGGGCGGGGGCGGCGCGCGCAGGGTCGTCAGCGCGTCGGCGGCGGGGGCGGCCGGGTCGAGCCCGACCAGCCAGAGGCCGCCGCCGGCCAGCAGGTAGGCGGCGCCCGCGCCGGGCATGGTCGCGCCGAGAAGGGCCCGCAGGTCGTCAATCTGGGCGGGCGCCGGCGCAGGGCTGCTGCCCGAGGGGCCCGGCGCGATCGGCCGGCGGTAGGCCCCGGGCAGGGCCACCGTCGCCGGGCCGCTCAGCGTCAGCCAGGCCGAGCGCAGGCCGGCGGTGCTGGCCACCTGCAGCAGGTGCAGGCCGGGGGGCGCCGGCGCGGCGGCCTCGCCCGCGGGCAGCGCGCGCCCGTCGAGCCAGGGTCCGGCGCTGCGGGCGGCGGGCGCGATGCGCAGGGGGGCGCCGCTCGGGCACGCCGGAGGCGCGGCGCAGGCGAAGTGGGCGGCCCGCTCGGCCTCGAGCAGGGCGCCGTCGCCGGGCAGCGCCGGATCCCAGGCCAGCGCCGGCGCGAAGGACAGGGCCGTCCGCAGCTCGGCCTGGGCCACCTCGGGGGCGCCGCGGGCCGCGGCCACCGCCCCGCGCAGCAGGAACAGGCGGGCGGCCACCGGCGGCTCGACCCGCTCGCCCAGGCAGCCGAGCGCCGTGAGGCCCAGATCGAGGTGATCAGCGGCGGAGACGGCGTCCCCGCCGCGCAAGGCCACGTCGGCCCGCTGCAGGTGCGCCCGCACCGCCGCCCCGGCGGTGGGCGGCCCGGCGCAGTGCCGCAGCGTCGCGGCGCCGGTGGCGCCCGCGGGGCGCTGCAGCAGGGCGTCGAGCGCGACGGGCTCGAGCTGGTCGAGCGGCAAGCCGGTGCCCTTGGCCGCCTCGGCCCGGGCCTCGGTCTCGGGCGCGCCGTCGTAGACCAGGGGCACCGCCCGCGCGGGGGCGGCGCCCAGCGCCAGCGCGCAGGCGAGGACGGCGGCGGCGCGGCTCATGGCGCGTCGCCGCAGGCGGCGTTGGCGTCAAAACTCCAGCAGAGCGACACGGTCTGGCCCGCCCGCACCGAGACCGCGAGGCGGGTGCGCTCGCCGGCCGGGCTGGTCAGCTCGACGGTGTGCTGGCCCACCGGCAGGGTGTAGCCGCCGCCGGGCGCCGCGGCGGGCGGCCGGCCCCGGACCGTGACGGTCGCGCCCGACGGCACCGTGCGCACGCGGACCGTCCCGGTGGGCGCGGCCTCGGCGGGCGCCGGCGCCGGCGCGGCCGTGGGGGTGGCGCCGCCGTCCTCGGGCAGCACCTCGATCACCCGGCGCGCGCCCGGCGTGGGGCGGGGCGCGGGGGCGGAGGCCGGTTCAGGCGCGGGCGCGGGCGCGGGCCGGGGCCGGGCGTCGGCCACGCCGTCGCCAGAGGGCGCCGGCGCGGGCGCGGGCGCGGGGACGACGTCTGGCGCGTCATCCTCGGT